>CAMLNW010000189.1 GCA_946481495.1 uncultured Actinomycetes bacterium | reverse complement strand
GGCCGCTACCGGCCCGGCGGTGCGCAGGCCGACGGCCTGATCGGGACTGGTGGGCGCGTCGGGCGGCGCAAAGCGTTGCGGAACCTGGCTGACCCGCAGATCGGTCCGGCCCAGCTCGGTGCCAGGCTCGATGTCGCGCGCCGCGACCACCACCGGCACGGGAACGCCGATCCGGCCCTCGACCTCACTCACCCTGTCCCCCACCTCCGATGCCGCCAGCGCCCCGCAGGCGAGCGCGAGCGTCAGGAGCACGAGCCCGCGACGGCGGCGGGTCTTCGCGCTCATCGCGTCGCCTCGCTCTCGGCGAGCGGGAGCTCGACGGCTGCGACAGTGCCCGCTCGGCTGCGTTCGAGTGTGAGCGTGCCCCCGGCCGCCCGGATCGTGCGATCGGCGATGCCGAGGCCGTGGCCCCGGTCGTGGGAGCGCCGGCGCCCCGTCCGGATCGCTGGCCCGCCGTCGCGAACCTCGACCAGCACAGCTTGCGCGCCCTTGCGCACGGCGTGGATCTCGATCGGCCCCGATCCATGCTCGGCGGCGTTGGCAAGCAGGTTGCCCAACGCCTGCGACAAGCGGCCACCATCGGCCCTGACACGCGCAGGACCGGCACGCCAATGGACAGTGAGACCACGATCAGGCTCCGTCACCGCCGGGCGCCAGCCTGCCGCCGCGCTGTCGACGAGACGCTCGAGTGCGACGGTTCGCGGCCG
Organism: uncultured Actinomycetes bacterium; assembly: GCA_946481495.1. The sequence continues at coordinate 4,791 of CAMLNW010000189.1, read as the reverse complement.
CAGCGGAGCTCGCCGGCCGCGACGCGCCGCGTCTAAGTCGGCCAACCCGACCCGCATCCGCTCCAACTCCGTCTCGAAGCGCAACGCCCGCCGCACTCCACCCGGCTCGCGCCGCAGCCAGGCCACCGCGTAGGTGAACGCCGCCACAGGACCGCGCAGCTCGTGTGCCGCCTCGGCGACGAGCTCCAACCGCCGCCGCAACCGCAAAACGATCACCGCCAACCCCGCCGCCAACAACCAGCCCACTGTCGCGGCCATCAGAGCGACGGGTCCGTGAGCCGGTAGCCGACGCCGCGTACGTTGACGATCCAGCGGCGTTCGGAGACGGTGTCGAGCTTGCGCCGTAGCCGGCACGCGTGAGCATCGACAGTGCGCGTCTTGCCGAGTGACTTGTAGCCCCAGACGTCACGGAGCAGCTCATTCTTCGAGTAGACGCGGTCTGGCTCGTCGGCGAGTCGCTGGAGCAGCGAGAACTCCATCGTCGAGAGGTGAATGGCGGTTCCGTCGAGGCGCACGGCCCGAGTGACCGGATCGAGTGTCAGCCCGTGGTGGCGGACGACACCGCGCTGCGGGCGCCCCTCCGCACGGCGCAGCACCGCGCGAATGCGACCGAGCAGCTCACCGTAGGCAAGCGGCTTAGCGTTGTTGTTGGTCGCCGCCCTACGGAAACCGCTCTACATAGCGCCGCCGGGTCCGGTCACGGAGAAGCCCTGTACCAAGTGCGGCGCGGTGCTGCCGCTTGAAACCGGCTACTACCGGGACCGCCGCAAGCGTGACGGTCGAGCGTCGCAATGCAAGCATTGTGACCGCGCCTACGCGACCGGCTACTACCGGGAGAACGGCGAGAAGGTCCGTGGCAAGGTGGCGGAGCGGACAGCCAAGATCAAGGCTGCCGCCCGCTAGGGCTTCGTGATGCCGTCGAGCAGATCGCCTGGCGGCATCTTGAGCGCGTAGGCAACCTGGATCAGCGTGTTGAAGCGTGGCGCTCGCTCGCCGCGCTCAAGCCGGCTGATCGCCGTGAAGTGCATCCCGGCCGCGTCGGCTAGGTCCATCTGCGACATGCCGACCGCCGAGCGGGCCGCAGCGATGTTGCGGCCGAGCCGTCGCTGATTGGCCGCCGCCGACATGCGCGGCACCTTCGCGACGGTTGCCGCAGCGGTCTAGAGCCTTATCGTCAAGTATCGCCTGGGCGACCCCAGGACCCCAGGGAATCAGCGGAAGGCGACAGCGGGCGCGAGGCGAGCGCTGAGGGCGTTCCTGGGGTTGCGCAGCGGGGCGGCGGCCGAGCGTCGAACCTGACCGCCGCCCCTGATCTAAGAGGAGCCGCCGGGAAGAAGGAACGAAAAGCCCGGCGGCTGCCGGTCGGCGCGCTTTAGCCGGGCGACGGCAACGGCGCGCTTCGCGACAGTGGACGAGTCCAGACAGACTCGCCCCATCGAAGGTACCTGCCGGTTCGCCAGCGCTAGGAGTCGTCAGCCATGCGCTCATGGATGAACACGAGCAAGACGACCGCGACGGCCAGCAGCACGCCGCTGCCGGACTGAACCGGATCGGGAATGTCCTCGCCGGACACGTCCTCTAGGAAGTAGCCGAACTCGCGCAGCGCTTCCAACACCGGGTGAAGCAACATGATCTGAGTGACCAACGGCCGCGACAGCAGCCAGCCGAGTACCGGCAGCCGGCCGCCCTCGTCAGCGTCCGGCCCGATCTCTTCCCAAGTCCACGTCTCCGCCGCTGGCGCGCCGGCAAACGACACGCGAGCGATCTCCGCGAGGCGCGCATGGACGCCGTGCTGTCGAAGCATCTCCTGCGCTCGCGCCTGCCATTGCTCCAAGCCACGAAAGGCGCTGTGGGCGGCAAGGTCGCGTTGCATCCGTGCGGCCATTTCGTCCAACCCGGTCTGTTTGGCGATCCGACGCGCCATGAGCGCTTGCTGATCCGCCGGAATGATCCGGTGCTTTTCGACAAGCTGGGCGATGGCTTTCTGCATCGCGGGGGTCTGAATGCGGGCATTCAGACTGGCGGCCTTCGCCATCGCGTCGAGCGTCGCGGCAGGAGTCACGTACTGGAAGGTAGACCCGCTCGCGGTCAGACTTCCGGTGAGGGTCGATTTCTCGCCCCTTCGTGTGGCACTACCTCCGCGAAGGTGGCGACCCGCCGCCTGCATATCCGATTCTTTTCTCAGCGACCCCAGGAACGCGAGCGGGCCGCACGATGGCGGCCCGCTCGGAACGTTCGGAGTCCTGGGGTTGCTAGCCGCGCCAGTAGTAGCAGCGGGTCGGCCTCTTCGCGTAGGAGAACAGATCGCGGTTGACCTTCACGTAGCCGATGATCGTGCGCGTGCTGCGCGCTGTCGTGAAGCTGTAGCCATCGCGCGTCGGGCGCTGGCGCAGTCGGTAGGAGCCACGCCAACAATCAATGTCAGTAGCCCCGCGTGGCAGGGAGCGCGTAGCGCCCGGTGCGAGCTTCACGACGCCATCCGGTGCTGAGCGCCACGTCTTCGCGTGCGGGCCGTAGGGCGCAGCGCTCGCGCTGGCGCTGACGACGACGGCCAGCAGAGCGGCGGCGGCGAGGATGGTCAGTAGGTAGCGTGCGGCGTAGGGCATGGAGATCGTTCCTCCGTGTCTAGACCCCGGTAGAGCGTTGGCGCGCTCGCCGGGGTCGCTTTGTGTGTAGCCCGAATCTAAGGGATCGGGTCGGGCTTGTCAAGCCTAAGCGACTCGGGTAGGTTTGAAACCGAACCCGCGCCGCGCCAACGGCACCCGACTAGGAGGAACGATCTCCGATGAACCTGACTGCCATTCCCGAGCCACGAAAGCGACGCCGCAAGGGTGAGACGGCACCGGCCGCGCAAGGGCGGGCGGCGATCTACGTGCGCGTCTCGACTGCCGAGCAGGCAGACCCTGGCCTGAATGGCGGAAGCCTTGAGAGCCAAGAGGCGAAGTGCCGAGCGCTCTGCGAGGCGCGAGGTCTCGACGTGGCGCGCGTGTTCGTGGACCCCGGCGCGAGCGGAGCCAGCTTGGACCGTCCCGGCCTTGACGATCTCCGCGCCGCCGTGGCAGCCGGCGAGGTCGCCGTCGTCGTCGTGTACGCCGTGGATCGCCTCAGCCGATCTCAGGCCGACACGCTTGAATTGCTCCGCGAGTTTGAGCAGCACGGCGCAGGACTGGCCGCCGCGTCGCAGGCGTTCGATACCACCACGCCGATGGGCCGCGCGATGCTGGGAATGCTGGCGATCTTCGCGGAGCTACAGCGTGCCGAGATCGCGGAGCGGACTCGCGTAGCGCTGGCGGCGAAGGCGTCCCGAGGCGAGGCTGTCGGCCGCGCCCCGTTCGGCCTCTTGCGCGTGGAGCGCGAGGGCGAGCCTGCCGTCTTCGACCGCCACCCTGACGAGTGGGCGACCGTCGCCCGCATCCTCACTGAGCGCGGCGGCGGGGCGTCCTGCCAAGCCATCGCAGACGGCCTGAATGGCGACGGCGTACCGACGCCTACGGCTGTCCGGGGCGAGCGTCGAGGTCTGGTCAAGGGACCGGGCCAGTGGCACGCCGCGACGGTCGCGAAGCTTTGCCGCAACCGGCACGTCTTGGCCGCCGCGAGCGAGGCGATGGCGGACGCCGCCGCCTGAGCTATCCGGTTGTCAAAGAGCCGGGGAGGGCGCACGGCGGGATTCGTGCGCCCTCCCCCATGTGCCCGTCCCGGCCGATGCGGGAGGGGTTGAATCGGGGAGGGAACTAAGGCCCGCCTGACCGCAATTGGAGGGAGCGGTCAGGCGGGCGGCGCGTTCGATGACCCCTTCCGGGCGAACGCGAACAGGACGTTACTGAACACTTGCCAGACCGTCAAGTCGGCATGAGCTATCCGTCCTGACCGCCGACCGCGCCGAGCTATCCGCCGCCGTCAAGATCGACGGTCGAGCAACCCTAGGAACCCATGCCCTCAGCGCTCGCGTGCGCGGCCCTGACGGCCTGCGCTGAGCTATCCCGAGCGTCGGGAGGTCCGCCGCATTTAGCCGCCCTAGGTCGCCGCAGACGGTCGGCGTCCTGGGGTTGCGATCTCGCACGCCGCCTGAGCCGGCGGCGGAGGCCCGATACCGGGTCGCCGTGTGACTCCCGCCCGTGTTGCGCGCGGTTTTGTGTGGGAAAACCCCGTCAGCGATACCGGGTCGGCTGGCCGCGATTCTCGCGGTCGCGGTCCTCGCAGGCACGATCATCGCGACAGACGTACACGGCTCCGCGCTGTAGCCGCCGGTTGACCTTGCGCATCCGAGAAACGCTGTCGTGGCGACCGCAGACGTTGCAGTAGGCGGAGGTCGGTTCGCTCATTCCCCGCCCTCACCATAAGCCGCCGCAACGGCCGCGCCGATCTCCGCTGTCGTCGTCGTTAGATCGAGCTTGCGCGCAACCGCAGCTACGTACTCGTCAGCCTCCCATCGGAGCCACCCGTCACGCCGCGCCTGATCGGCGGCGTCGGCCAGCAGGGCGCGAGCCGAAACCACTAGCTATCCCTCCGCCCGTGCATCGGCCTGCCGCCGATCCGTACCACTTCGCAAAATTGGGCCAAAAATTGGGCCACCTTATATAGGTTGGCCCGATTGGCCCGAAATCCGGTATTGGACCCGGCCGGGCCAGAATTGGGCCACCTACTCGACCACGGGCCAGCGGCAGCGCCTAGGGCGCGCTGCCGCATGGCACCGGGGAATCTCGTCTGTAGGCGGCCGACGAGCTCAAAGTGAAATTGGGCCATACCGGGCCAGAATTGGCCAACCTGAAACGGCGAAGGCTTGGCCCAATT
>CAMLNW010000188.1 GCA_946481495.1 uncultured Actinomycetes bacterium | reverse complement strand
AACCCCACTCAGGCCGATATCGACCGCTCCGGTGGCGGCAACGCGTGTGACCCGGACGCCAACGGTGACGGCGTCCGCGACGGGACCGCGCGCCGCGACACCATCAACGGCACGCTGCGCGCCGACCGCTTCTGCGGTCTCGGTGGCAACGACACTCTCAATGGTCTGCAGGGCAACGACACGATCTTCGGCGACCAGTGTGGGGCGAAGTCAGGCGTCCTGATCACGAGCGCCTCGCCGCTCGCGGCCGCTCGGTCGGACGGCAACGACCGGATCACCGGCTCGGAGGGCAACGACAAGCTCTACGGGTCGGGAGGCAACGACGTACTCGACGGAAGCTCGGGCAAGGACCGGTTGTATGGCGGTCGAGGCCGGGACGTGCTCGACGGCGGGTCAGGCGTGAACTTGTACTCGGGCGGTGCCGGGAACGACCGCATCGACTCTGCCAACGGCCGGCGAGAGAAGGTTGCCTGCGGTGGCGGCCGCAAGGATCGGGTGCGTGCCGACCGCACCGACGAGCTCTCGCGTTGCGAGCTCGTGAAGCGGTCTTGACCTTGGCCCTAGCCGGCACGAAGCCGGCGGTCGTCGCTGGCCTTCGCCGCACGCGATATGGCGACGCCATCGGCCCACCGGATAAGTCGCCGCACATGCTCCGGGGTTAGTCCGACACGGGAGTCGACGGGCACCAGCAGCGTCGGTGCAGAGCGGTGGGCCGCCCAGCGCTCATGGCGAGCGACGAAGTTGTCGTCCAGCCAAGCGGCCGGACGGTTGCCCGCATAGTCCTTGACCGGCTGGATCTTCCACTTCGACGAGCCGAAGCGCGCCTTCTTTCCGAAGGTGAGCACGGGCAGCTGATCCGAAAGTCCGAGCGGATCCGACAGACCTGTGTTCGCGTGATGCCCCCAGCCGGTAGCCCAGACGATGTCGAAGCGGGTTGCAAGCTCGCGCACGAGCGTCCCGACCCGATCGGGCACATAGCTGAGACCTAGGGCCGACGTACATATTCGACCAGGTGGGACACCGTCCGAGAGCGGGTCGAGAACGATCACCCCGTCGACGTCGAGGAAGAGCAGCGGCCGCTCTCCAGGAGAGCCGTGCGGTGCCGCGTCGGCGACGTCGGTCCGCCGCCGCAAGGCGATCGCGATGGCGGCCAGAGGGCCGAGCACGGCGAGCAGCGCCAAGAGGAAGAACAGCAGCGTCTCGGCCGGGCTCTCCTCGCCGTCGCCGAGGTCGAGGAGGGGGGATGCCCCGCCGCTGTCGGCATCGGCCAGCACATCGCCCGCTGGCGCAAGGCTGTCCACTCCGCCACCTCCGCCGCTACCGCCGGGAAGGATGCCCGCCGATCCGTCAGGGCCTTGCGCCGGGCCGCCCAGCACTGCCGCGGCCGAGCCGGCCACGCAGAGGCCGCGCTCGCCAGCGTCGATCAGGCGCCGCAGCGACGAGCGCTCGAGCTTCATGACGGCGCGGGGCGACGCGCCGATCTGGCGGCCGATCGTCCGCCGGGATTCCGGATCGCCGCCCAGCAGGCCGGCACGGAGCTCCAGCACGCGGCGACCGCGATACGGCAATGCCCTGAGGCAGCCGCGGTAACGCCGGATCGTCGCGCGCATCTGACGCAGGCGCCGCTCGCGCAACGGCGTATCGAAGGCCCGCCGGACCAGCTCGCGGCGTTGGGCGGGGGGCAGCTTTGCCAACTCGGAGCGGCTCGGGAGGCTCGCCGCGGTCAGACCCGCCCGACCGAGCGCATACGCGGTCACACTCGACCCGCCGGACGACAGCAGGGCAGGGGCTGCGCCGGATCGAGACACCGCCGTGGGGTCGACGGAGCCGAGTGTCCGTAGCGACTCTCCAGCCGGACTGCTGGTGTCCCGGTCAACCGCTCCGGCGAGATCGCGCACGCTGCCGCCGCCTTCGATACGTGGCAGCGCCGGCTCGTTGGGCGACGATGGCGGGGGGACCGGTGCGGTCGGCGCGGCTGGGACCTGCGGGTTCGTGGGGAGCGCTGGTGTTTGCGGGAGCGCCGGGACCTGGGGAAGCGCCGGAGCCGAGGGAAGCGCCGGAGCCGAAGGAAGCGCCGGGACCTGGGGAAGCGCCGGGGCCGAGGGGAGCGCTAGCGCCGATGAAAGCGCTCGCTCCGACAGCGAGGGCAGGGGCGCCGCACGGCTGTTGCCCGCGGTGCTCATCGTCGTGAGCACCGCCAGCATCGCGACGGCCGCTGCTAGACACCGGACCCGCGCCGGCAAGCTGGCGTTGTGGGTCTTCACGCTGGCTCCGTGTCGGGTTGCACAACTTCGGAAGGACCTGGCTACCCGAACCCTTGTGGAGGTACCCCCAAATTCGACGTTATGTGGTTTTTCCGCAGTCCTCTCACCCCATGCGGATGACGGGCTGGCTTGCATGCAAGGCCGCCGCGCGACAGCATGGGGATACAAGGGGCCCCTCTGGGACTCGCACAACGAAAGGAAGCACTAGTGCCAATCGCTGAGTACACCTTCGGGCAGGGGCTGCTGACTGTCCTGTCGATCTTCTTCTTCGTGATCTGGATCTGGATCCTGATCGTGATCCTGAGTGACCTGTTCCGCGACCACGAGCTGTCGGGGTGGTGGAAGGCGGTCTGGGTCCTGTTCCTCGTCTTCATCCCGTTCCTGACGGCGCTGATCTACCTGATCGCCCGCGGTAGCGGTATGCGCGACCGGACGATCAAGGCGCAGGCCGACGCCAAGAAGGAGTTCGACTCCTACGTCCGCCAGACCGCCGGCGCCTCGACCGCCGACGAGCTGTCGAAGCTCGCCGACCTGAAGAACGCGGGCACGATCACCGAGGAGGAGTTCCAGGCCCAGAAGGCCAAGCTGCTCGGCTAGCTAGCCGTTGCGGTGGTGACCTCGTCCCACCGCTCGTAAGCAAGCTCGACCGCCCGCTTTGCCTCGGCATGGCGGGTGGTCGACTGCTCCGACAGCTCCGGCGTCGACCAGGCTGAGGGGTCGGCGAGCTCCTCCTCGAGCTCCTTCAGCGCCGTCTCGCTGCGCTCGATCTCGCGTTCGATCGCGCCGATCTTGCGCCGCATGTTCTTCGAGAGGCCCTTGCCGTTGCCGTTCGTCGTCGGCTTGGGCGCGGCGGGCGTGTCGGCCGCCTTGCGCTTGTCGGAGGCCGCGCGCTTCCCGGCCGCCTTCGCCTCCGACTCGGCGCTGCGCCGCTCCTCCTTGATCCGCGCGTAGTCGGCCCAGCCGCCGTCGTAGCTGCGCAGCTTGCCTTCCTCGATCGCGATCGTCCGCGACCCGACGGCGTCGAGCAGCGCGCGGTCGTGGGAGACCAGCAGGACCGTGCCGTCGAAGCCGCCGAGCGCATCCTCGAGCGCCTCGCGGCTCTCGACGTCGAGGTGGTTGGTCGGCTCGTCAAGGATCAGCAGATTGGCGCCCGAATGGACGAGGATCGCCAGCGACAGCCGCTGGCGCTCGCCGCCCGACAAGCCGGAGAGCGGCTTCAGCGCATCGTCGCCGGAGAACAGGAAGCGGCCGAGTAGGGCGCGTGCCTTGCCCGGGGTCAGCTGCGTCTCGCGCTGGGCGGCGTCGAGCACCGTCCCTTGCTCGCCGAGCCAGTCGGCGTGCTGGGCGAGGTAGCTCATCTCGACGTTGTGGCCGGTGCGCAGCTTGCCGGCCGGCAGCTCGCGCCGCTCCGCGAGCGTTTCGATCAACGTCGTCTTGCCGGAGCCGTTGGCGCCGACCAGCGCGACGTGCTCGCCGCGCTCGAGCCACAGCTCGGCTGGATCGATCAGGACGCGGCGCTCGCCGTCGTCGACGCCCTCGTGGGCGGGCACGTCGATCCGCCCGCCGTCGAGCTCGAACACCACGCGCCCTGAGCGCTCGGCGCCGGCGAACTTGAACGCCAGCCCGGCGCTGTCGCGCGGATCGCGCTCGACCCGCTCCATCTTCTCCAGCTTCTTGACGCGCGACTGGGCCTGGCGCGCCTTCGTCGCCTTGGCGCGGAAGCGCTCGACGAACCGCTCCATCCGCGCGATCTCGGCCTGCTGCTTGTCGATCGCGCGTCCGAGCGCCAGCTCACGGGCCGCCTTCTCGCTGCGCCAGGCATGCCAAGGCCCCGAGAAGAAGCGCGCCTTGCCGGCCTCCAGCTCGAGCACCGAGGTCCCGACCGCCTCGAGGAACCAGCGGTCGTGGGCGACCAGGACGACCGCGGCGTCGAGCTCGTTGAGGTAGTTCTCGAGCCACTCGAGCGACTCAATGTCGAGGTGGTTGGTCGGCTCGTCGAGCATCAGCAGGTCGGGCGCGCCCGCCAGCGCGCGGGCGAGCGAGGCACGTGTCAGCTCGCCGCCGGAGAAGGTGTCGAGGCGGCGGTCGAGCTGGTCGTCGCGGAAGCCAAGGCCGCGCAGCGGCTCGAGCGCCCGCCGCCGCCAGTCCCAGCCGCCGGCGTGTTCGAAGCGGTCCTGCGCGCGCGAGTAGCGGTCGAGCAGCGACTCGTCGTCAGGCCGCTCGGCCATCTCGCCACCGAGCCGGGTCAGCTCGTCCTCGAGCGCCGCGATGTCGCCGCAGCCCGACACGACGTACTCGCGCACGGTCACGTCGCGCTCGCGCGGCGGGCGCTGGTCATGCAGCGTCACGCGCGCGCCCTTCTCGATCGACAGCTCGCCGCCGTCGATCGAGGCCTGCCCGGCGAGCATCCGCAGCAGCGTCGTCTTGCCGCTGCCGTTGCGGCCCGACAAAGTCATCCGATCACGCCGCTCGAGCTTGAACGACACACCGCGCAGCAGTGGCTCGCCCGCCATGTCCTTGTCCAGCGCTGATGCGATCGCTACGGCCATCGAACCGACGATGGTAAGCGACCTGCCGAGGCCCTAGTCCGCCAAGTGGCGGAGGGAGGCCGCCAACTGGCAGAAATACCTGGACATCCGGGCTAAATCGTTCAACTTTTGTCTCAAGCGGGTACAACCAAGAGCCGATTGGCACCTTGTGTCGTCGGAACTGATTCCAACCGATCAGATGGTGGGACCGAACTACGAGGAGAGGGCTAGGCGCGCCGATGCGTTGCGTCGCCACCGCGCGAGCCCGCGCGTCCGCACGATGGCATCGTCGAACCGGCTCGCCTACCTGCGCACCCAGCTGCGTGTCGTCGCCCGGCTGTCGGCGCGCGTTGCCGGTACCCAAGACAGCGACGAGATGGTCCAGCTCGTCGTCGACGAGCTGCACGAGACCTTCGCCTTCTACCTCGCCTCGATCCACCGACTCGACGACGACGGCGTCCTGCGCCTGATCGCCGGCGCCGGCCCACTCGCCGAGGTGATGACCGAGTTCCTGCTCGTCGAGCAGTCGCTGGACAGTGGCGTCAACGGGCGTGTTGCCCGGTCGGGCGCGACCGCGCTGGTCAACGACACGCGGCTCGATCCCGACTACGTCGAGCGCGACGGTGAGACCGACCCGCGCTCGGAGCTGGCCGTCCCGATCGTCGTCGACGACTTCCCCACCGACCCGCGAGCGGCGCCGTTCGTGCCACGCGAATTGCGCCAGTACGGGCCGT
>CAMLNW010000187.1 GCA_946481495.1 uncultured Actinomycetes bacterium | reverse complement strand
TGGCGTCGTGCGCGTCCTGCGGCGAGGCCGAGCATCTGGCCGGCTTCTCGCCGGCTGCGGGTGGCGTCGTCTGCGTGAGTTGCGAAGCCGGTTCGTTCCCACTCGGAGCCGAGGCTCACGGCTTCCTGGTCGATGCGCTCGGCCACCCGCTGGCAGAGGCGCCGACGGCGTCCGACGTGGCTCTCGGACAGGCCGACCGCGCGATCGGCGAGACGCTAGAGCACCACGCCCATGTGCGGCTGCGCCGCGTCGCCTAGGTATTCCAGGCGCGGATGACCTGAGTCTCGTGCTCCCAGCCGAGGGCGCTGAGCTTGCCGGTGGCGAGGGCCAGCCGGGAGCCGCCTTGGGGAGCCATCCCGATCCAGAGCGCGGCGAGGACGCGCAAGATGTGGCCGTGGGCGAAGATCGCGATGTCTCCGCTGGTAGAGCTCAGCTCGGCGATCAGCGGCTGTAGGCGGGCCTCCACCTGTTCGAAGGTCTCGGCTCCGGGCGTTGGATGGGTCCAGATCGTCCAACCTGGATCGCGTTCGCGCAGCTGGGCGGTGGTCAGGCCCTCGGCGTCGCCGTAGTCGAGCTCGACCAGCTCGTCGCGCCGCTCGGCCCGCGCACCGAGGCCGGCGAGCTCGCAGGTCTCGACCGCGCGCGACAGCGGGCTGACCAGCACCTTGTCGAACGATCGGCCCGCGAGGCGCGGCTTCAACGCCGCGGCCTGGCCGCGTCCTTCGGCAGTCAGCGGGACATCGGTGCGACCAGTGTGGCGGAGATCGCGGCTCCACTCGGTCTCGCCGTGGCGGGCGAGCACGATCTCCGGGCTCATGCGGTGCTGCGCGAGCGCGAGCTCTTGCTCTTGCTCTGGATACCGAGGTAGTCGGCGCGCACGTTGCGGATGTGGCGCTCCATCGCGTTGGCGGCGCGCTTGGGATGCTTGCGCTCGATCGCTGCGCATACACGCTCGACATCGGTCAACGACGCTACTCGCAGACGCTTGTCGTTGACGATCGCGGTGCGCGTCAACAGTGCTAGCTCGCCAAGGCGATCGAGCGTTCCGATCAGGACTGGGCTACGGCTCGACTGCGCAACCATGTCGTGAAACTTTGCGTCGGAAAGATTGAAAGTGTCAGGATCGTCGATCTTGTCACTCATCAGATCGACGATCCGGCGCATCTCGGCAGACTCGCGCTCGGTCCTGCGCAGAGCCGCCCATTCGGCCGCCAGCGGCTCGAGACGGGCGCGGATGTCATAGACCGCGTGCGGGTCGATCTGTGAGACATAGGTTCCCGATCCACGCCGGGACTCGAGGACGCCGCCGCTACGTAGACGGCGAATGCCCTCGCGCAGCGCCGGCCGCGAGAGGCTCAGCTGCTGCGCCAGCTCGCGCTCTGATGGCAGGCGGTCTCCCGGCTCGTGCTCGCCAGCGACGATCAGTGCCCGGATTCCGCTGGCTGCACGATCTGCGGCGGTATCCACTCGGCGAGTCTAACGCGGGTTTACACGGTCAGTTCGAACAAGGCAAGCCGCTTACAGCCACTATGCATAACCACCGGCACCGGCGGCGGTGCCCGGAGGGATGGGCAGACCGCCGCCGGCGAGCGTAGCTCTACGAATCGGCGCGGGCGGGCTCACGGGGAGGGTTCGGTCCGTGATGCATGCCTGCGCTGACCGCAGCCGGTGATGGGTCGATCCGCAGCCTACGTGGGTGGCGCGGATCGAAGGTCTGAAGAAGATTGGAAGACACAGTCAGGGATGATTGGACTGACCACTTAGATCGTGGTCATGTTACCGCCGGCACGGACGAATGCAACCCCCAGCTCACCAGGGTAAGCCGATGTCTAGCCAGCGGCCGGTGGTTAGGTTACGGTAGCCGCGGCTGCACTGCTCAGTGGGGACGAGGAGGAGAAATGGCTGGAAGCTGGGACCGTGCCTATACACGCCGTCAGGCGCTCGGCGTCGGGGCGGCGAGTGTGGGGGCCTTCTATCTCGCAGCCTGCGGAGGAGACTCGTCCTCTAGCGGCGGGCGGGATGTCGCGGCCGTCTTCGATTTCGAGTACGCGGGCAAGCCCGGCAGCATGAACCGCTATTGGAAGGCGCTGCGGGACCGGCTCGCGCAGTCCGACGTAGATGCTCGCTTGACCGATCTCGCGTTCGTCAACTACGCGAACATGGAGGCGCGGCTGAACAGCAATCACGCGGCCCGCCGCGGGCCGACCTTCGAGACCTGGTTCCCGAACTGGTTCATCTACGAGTTCATCACCCAGGATGCTCTGACTCCGGTTCAGGACCATGTTCGCGACGGCGCGACCGACGACTGGCTGTTCGCCCAGCAGATCGACGACAAGTACTGGGGTATGCCGTTCTACGCCGAGCAGGCGCTGCTGATCGCTAACAAGAAGCATCTCGAGAAGGCCGGCGTCGAGATCGATGACCGGCTCGAGTCGTGGGACGCTTTCATGGACGCCTGTGCGCGGGTCAAGCGGACGGGTGAGCTGCCGGTGATGATCGGCGCTGGCGACGGCTTCGCTTGCGACAAGTGGTCGCTCGCGTCGAGCATGGAGTTCATGCAGTCGGTCAAGCAGCTGCCGCTCAACCTGCTCGGGGAGCTGCCGACCGACGAGCCCGTTGTCTCGGCATGGATGGACCACTTCAACCAGCTCAGCCGCGACGGCTACGTCAACGACGATGTCGCGAAGATCACCGAGGCCCAGTCGCTCGACCGCTTCCTTGCCGGTGAGGGTGCGTTCGCGATGCTCTACCCGGGAATCGTCTTCGACAAGGACCCCGACCAGTTCCGTGTTGTCGGCTACTGGGACGGGCCAGGACGCTATGCGGCGCCGATCGCGGTATCGGGGAACCTGCTGCTGATGACCAGCTACGGCGAGAACAAGGAGGCGGCTGGGCGGATCGCCGACTTCATGCAGGAGCCAGAGCAGCTGCAGCTCTTCGCCAAGATCACGGGCGAGCTGCCCTGCAACCGCAACTTCGACCCGAGCGACCTTGGCGAGCTCGAGCGCACGGCGTGGCGGCTGATGACCAATCCGGGCGAGGGCAAGGTCGTCACATGGCCGCGCGACCGCATGCCGACGGTCGCGGTCGACGTGATCTGGGAGCTCGGTCCAAAGGCCTTCACGGGCGAGAGTCCGGCCGCGTTGCGCGAGGCGTACACCGCGCGTCTGGCGCGCTACCGTGAGCAGAACAGTGCCCAGATGGAGGTCTACAAGCAGTACGTGGACACGATCGACTAGGTGAGCGGTCCGTCGGTCCGGCTACGACGAACAGGAGGCTGGCCGTGGGTGCTTCCCGCGGTGGCAGCGGTCGGCTTCGTCCTCGGCCTTCCGATCGTCAAGGTCGTTCAGTACAGCCTGACCGACCGCACGACGTTCCTCGACGGCAGCTTTGTCGGACTCGACAATTACTCGCAGTTGCTTCACGACGAGCTGTTCTGGCGCGCCGTCAAGAACAACCTCATCCTGCTGTTGAGCGTGCCCCTGAGCATCGCGCTGGCGCTGGCCATCACGGGAATCCTCTACCGCGGAGTACGCGGAAGCAGGGTCTACGAGGTGATCATATTCCTACCGTTCCTGCCCGCGATCGCCTCGATCGCCGTTGTCTTTCTCTACTTGCTGAGCAACAACGGGCCGTTGAACGAAGTGCTGCGCGGCGCCGGGCTCGACGGCTTCGCACATGCATGGCTGCGTGAGCCACAGACGGCGATCTGGAGCATCCTCGGCGTGGTGCTCTGGAAGCGCGTGGGCTTCACCGTGCTCCTGTTCATGGCTCGCATGGCGAGCTTCGATCGCACCCAGTTCGGCGCCGCCGCCGTCGACGGAGCGAGCTGGATGCGGGCCTACTGGCAGATCGCCGTCCCGCAGATGCGCGGCATCATCGGTCTGGCGGCGGTCTTCGGATACATCGAGGCGTTCTCTTGGACCTTCGCCTACGTTGCGATTCTCACCCAGGGCGGTCCGGACCGGAGCACGTACACGCTCGAGTATCTGCTCTACAAGCTGCAGTTCGATCAGCGGCTCGTTGGTCTCGCGGCGGCCGTGGCGGTGATGCTGCTGCTCGCGGCGCTCGTCGTCGCGGCCTACCGGGTATATCGAGCGCAGCGAGAGGCGTTCGCGTGACGGGCTTGCGGCGCCTGGCGACGAGGGCCGGCGAGCATGGCTTTCTGCTCGCCGTTGCGCTGGTCTCGCTGTTTCCGCTCTACGTGATGCTCGTTGCCTCGTTCCAACGCGCGACGAGTTTCGGCGGCTCGGCACTGCTGCCCACGCTGCACCCGACATTCGACAACTACACCGACGTCTGGAACGAGCTCGGCTTCGACCGTATGTTCGTCAACAGCACGATTCTCAGCCTGTCCTCGGCGGCGCTCGCCACGCTGCTCGCGGCAGGGGCCGCGTACGGCTTCACGCGCTTCCGCTTCGCTGGGCGCGGCGTCCTCTTGGTGGGAATCGTCGGCACGATGGCGATCCCGCCGATCGTCGTGATCGTCCCTCTTTTCGTGATGATGAGCGACCTGGGGTTGGTCAACCAGATGTCGTCGGCGATCTTCGTCGAGGCGGGGCTGAACATCCCGTTCGCGACCTTCCTTCTCCTCACATACATGCGTGACCTGCCGGACGAGCTCTTCGAGGCGGCTGAGGTCGACGGCGCCTCGCGGTGGCGGCAGTTCGTCGAGATCGCGTTACCGATGTCGGTACCGGCGCTCGTGACGACGATGGTCGTCTGTGCGATGTACGCGTGGAACGAGCTGCTGATTCCGCTCATCCTCCTGCAGACCGAGCAGCTCGCGACCCTGATGGTCGGGCTGGCGCTGCTTGGGCCAGGGCGCAGCGGCGCCCAAGATGTCCCACTGTTGATGGCGGGCGTGACGATCTCGATACTGCCCTTGGTGATCGTGTTCATGGTCGGCCGACGGGCGCTGGCACGTGGCATCACCGAGAGCGGGGAGCGCTAGCGCTATGGCGTCGGTCGGCCTCGGAGAAGCGCGCAAGGTCTATCCGAACGGCGTCGAAGCGCTGAGCGGGATCGATCTCGAGATTGCCGATGGCGAGCTGGTCGTACTGGTCGGTTCGTCGGGCTGCGGCAAGACGACCGCGCTACGCGTCATCGCCGGTCTCGAGCAGCTCAGCTCCGGAACGGTCACGATCGACGGAGCGGATGTCGGGGCCGTCCCGGCTGCCGCTCGCGATGTCGCAATGGTCTTCCAGAGCTACGGCCTCTACCCGCACATGACCGTCGCGCGCAATGTCGCCTTCGGGTTACGCGCGCGACGTGTCCCGCGCGACGAGCAACGTGAGCGTGTCCTGCGGATCGCGCGGGCGCTCGACATCGAGCCGCTGCTCGACCGCAAGCCGCGCGAGCTGTCCGGCGGTCAGCGTCAGCGCGTCGCGATGGGGCGGGCGCTGGTGCGCAATCCGCGTGTCTTCCTGATGGACGAGCCGCTGTCGAACCTCGACGCACGTCTGCGCGTGCAGATGCGCGGTGAGATCGTACGCATCCAGCGCGAGCTCGGTACGACCACCGTCTACGTAACGCACGATCAGGTCGAGGCGATGACGATGGGGCAGCGCGTAGCAGTGATGGATCGTGGTCGGATACTTCAGCTCGATG
>CAMLNW010000186.1 GCA_946481495.1 uncultured Actinomycetes bacterium | reverse complement strand
GCTAGCGCAATCGCCAGCTCACCGGCGCCGGCGTCGACCGCGCGCCGGTAGTGCTCGCGCCGCGCCCGCAGCAGCCGCGCGACCGACCATGGCCCGGCCGCGCCGGCCGCCAGCCCAACCAGCGGGCCAGCGACGATCCAGCCGCCGGCGAACGCGCTCGCCGCCCCGGCGGTCAGCAGTCGCCTGCGTTCGGCCGCCCCCGGGTCGCGTCCCTCACGTCCGGCCCGCACGACCGCATCGGCGAGCTCGGCGCCGCGCCGCAGCGCCACCGGTATTCGCGCACGCACCGCCGGGACCGCCGCGCGCAGGAGCTCCGCAACGCCGTAGACCGTCAGCGCCAGCGCCGCGAACCCAGCTAACAGCGCCGTCACGGCTCGTTTCCCACCGCGCCACGCCCAAGCCGCAGGGCCAGGCGATCGTCGCCGAGGTCCGACAAACGCCCACTCTCCGAAATCGTCCGTACCTCGGCGCGGTCCGCGCTCGGAATCACCTCGGCGATCGCCTCGACCACTCGCGAGCCGTCCGGTCGCCGTGTCTGGTGGACGACGAGCTCGATCGCCCGTGCCACCTGATCAGCGACGACGGCATGCGGCAGGCCGACGTCGGCCATCAGTGCCAGTGTCTCCAGCCGCGCCAGCGCGTCGCGCGGAGAGTTAGCGTGCACCGTCGACAGCGACCCCTCGTGGCCGGTGTTGAGTGCCTGCAGGAGGTCGAGCGCCTCGCCGCCGCGGACCTCGCCGACGACGATCCGGTCCGGCCGCATCCGCAGCGCGTTGCGGACCAACGCCCGGATTGTCACCTCACCGCGCCCTTCGAGACTCGGCGGCCGCGACTCCAACCGCACGACGTGGTCCTGGCGCAACCGCAGCTCGGCCGCGTCCTCGATCGTCACGATCCGCTCACCGTCGGGAATCGCGCCCGAGAGCGCGTTCAGCGTCGTCGTCTTGCCCGAGCCGGTGCCGCCGCTGACGAGAATCGAGGCGCGCGCGGCGATGCAGCGCCCGAGCAGCGCCGCCTCCGCGTCCGACAACGTGCCGAGGCGGACGAGGTCGTCGAGCGAGAGGCCCTCGCGCCGGAAGCGGCGGATCGTCAGGCAGGGGCCGGACAGCGACAGCGGCGGAATCACGACGTTGACCCGCGACCCGTCAGCGAGCCGCGCGTCGCAGAGCGGCGACGCCTCGTCGACGCGGCGACCGAGCGGCGCGAGGATCCGCTCGATCGTGTGCGTCAGCTCCGCCTCGGACTCGAACCGCACGCCGGTCGTCCGGATCCGGCCACCACGCTCGACGTAGACCTCGCCCGGCCCGTTGACCATCACCTCGTCGACCGCGGGATCGGCGAGCAGCGCCTCGAGCGGGCCAAGCCCGGTCGCGGCGAGCAGCACACGCTCGCGCAATGCCGTGCGCTCGGAATCCGACAGCGCCGCCGCCTCGCACTCGACTAGAGCGGCAATCTCGTCACCGACTTCGCCTCCGGACTCCCCCGCCCTAGCCCGCTCGATCAGCCGCTGACGCAGCGCGCCAGCCAGTTCCTCGATCGCCTCCATCGTGTTTGAGAGGGTCGATGCGCGGGAATCCTGCCCCCCTCATGTACGCCCCGGCCCAACTCGACGGATAAGGTCATGTTCGTCATGGAGGGCTCGCATGACCTGGTCAGGAGGATGTGGACCGCGTACCGAGAGGGTGGCGTGGAGGCCGCCCTGCCCCTGCTCCAGCCCGACGTCGAGTTCGTCGCGGTCGACGGAACCGAATACCCCGGCCACGACGGCGTCCGGCGCTTCTTCGACGCATTCGACGCCCAGGGCCAGACGTTCGAGGCGTCGCCCTACAGCTTCGAAGGTCAGGGCGACGCCGTGCTGGTCGCCGGTCACCGTCGTATCCGTTCAGCCGACGGCACCTCCGGTGCCTACCTCTACTTCGTCCACGTGATCCGCGACGGGCTGATCGCCCGCCTCAGCGCGCATTCGACGCGTGAGGCCGCACTGGCGGACCTACGCGAGCACAGCGAACAGCCCGCGGGCTAGCCCGCGTCGCTAACTGGTTGCCTGAGCCCCGCAGGCGGGCCAGGGCGCCACGCCGCGCTGGCGGTACAGCCGCAGCGCCATCCGGTCCTGATGCGCCTCGGATGCCTTGGCGGGATCCGCGCCACGGCCGCCGACGGCCTTCCATGTCTCGCGCGAGAACTGGAACTTGCCGCGGTAGAGGCCGTTGGACGAGACAGCTCGCGGGTCGCCGCCCGACTCGCACTCGGCGATCTCGCGCAGCACGCGCGGTAGCTTGACCTTGCTGTCGCCGTCGTCACCCGCCGGTGCGTCCTTGGACGGATGCCGCACGTCGGCGCTGCTGAAGCGAGCCAGTCCGAGCTTGCCACGCGTCATCGGACCGACGATGCCGTCGGCGGTCAAGCCGTTGCGACGCTGGAAGCGCCGCACCGCGCGGTCGGTCTGCGGACCAAAGACGCCATCGGCCGCGACGCCGAGCTTGCGCTGCAGGCGCCGTACCGCACGGCCGCGATCGCCCTTGCGCAGCGTCACCTCGGTCGATGCGGTCGCCGCGTCCCCGGCGCTGACGCTCGGATCGTCGGCGAGGGCCGGCGTGACGGCTGGCGCCACGCTCAGCAGAGCGAGCGCAGACAACGACAACAGCCCAACATGCAAACGACGGCGCAACGGACGTCTCCTCTTTCCGGTGCCTACGAGGTGAGCTGACGGGCTCGCGCTGGAAAGTGCGCTACGCCGCACGCTGGCGGCGATTCGCCCCGGGGGTCCCGCCTATTGGCCGAACCCCAGTGGTTCCCCCGTTCCCCGCTGCCTGAGCAGCAGAGACTCGGCTATTAGTCGATTCGAAGTGCGAAAGTGAATCAGATTGGCCGGCAGAACGTCGCGGAAGGCTGTGCCTAGCGGCGCTTCGCCATCCGCCCGGGCAGATGCAACAGCACCCGCACGCCCTCTACCCCAGGCGCCGTGGCGGCGGCCCGCTCGAGCTCGCGGATCGACTCTGGGCTGTCGACGCGGCCGCGCAACACGACCATCCGGCCGGCAACCTCGACGTCGACGTCTCCGCCCGCCGCATCTAGCTGGCTGGCCATCGCGTCACGCACCGTCCGCTCGAGGTCGGCTTCAGCCGCCACCGGCGGCTCGGGCTCTGGCGGCGGCGTTGGCGCCGGCGAAGGATCGGGAACCGGGGTCGGGGCCGGCTGAGGCTCCGGGGTCGGCTCGGGCGCCGGAATCGGGTCCGGCACGGGACTGGGCGGCTCTGGCATCGGAGCTGGCGGCTCCGGCGGCCCAGGCGCGGGTCCCGGAGGTGCCGGCTGTGGCGGCGCGGGCTGCGGCGGGCCTGACACCAGGCTCAGCCTGCGCCGTTCGCTCATCCTCCGCCGCGCGATCACAGCGGCGCCCGCGGCGCCGGCAGCGCCCGCCATCACCAGCGGCGCTGCCCTACGGACGATCTCGCGCGAGAGGAATCCCATGACTCCTCTCGCACGATAACCGTTGCCGTGGTACTGGCTCTAGTGGGTGGCCTGAACTCCGCTGCGTGCCGGCTCGAGCGCTACGTCGAGCACCTCGCCGATCGTCATCACCGGATGGAACGTCATCTGCTCGCGGACGTCCTCGGGCACGTCGTCGAGGTCGCCGCGGTTGCGCTCCGGCAGGATCACGTCGGTCAGGCCGGCAGCATGGGCGGCGAGCACCTTCTGCTTCAGCCCGCCGATCGGCAGCACGCGGCCCTGGAGGGTGACCTCGCCGGTCATCCCGACCGTGTGCTTGACCGGACGGCCGCTGAGCAGCGACGCCAGCGCGGTCGTCATCGTGATCCCGGCGCTCGGTCCGTCCTTCGGGATCGCTCCCGCGGGGACGTGGACGTGGAACTCGCGGTCGTCGAAGGCGTCGCCCGCGATCCCGAGCTCGTCGGCGTGGCCGCGCGCGTAGGAGAGCGCGATCCGCGCCGACTCCTTCATCACGTCGCCAAGCTGGCCGGTCAGGACGAGGTCGCCCTTGCCCTTCATCCCGGTCGCCTCGACGAACAGCACGTCGCCGCCGGCGCCGGTCACCGCCAGGCCGGTCGCCACGCCGGGAACCGCGGTGCGCTCCGCCGCCTCCTGGAAGAAGCGCTGCCTCCCGAGCGCGTCGCGGACGGTCTCGATGTCGACCGTCACCGGCGCCTCTGCCTTGCCCGAGGCGATCCTCGTCGCCGTCTTGCGCAGGATCGTGCCGAGGTCGCGCTCCAGTCCGCGCACGCCCGCCTCGCGGGTGTACTCCGCGATCACGGTGCGCAGCACGTCGTCGGAGACCTCGACCTCGTCCTCGCGCAGGCCGTTGCGCTCGCGCTGGCGGCCCCAGAGGTAGTCGCGGCCGATCGCCAGCTTCTCGTCGGTCGTGTAGCCGTCGAAGCGCACGACCTCCATCCGGTCGAGCAGCGGGCCGGGGATCGTGTCGGCCACGTTGGCCGTAGCGATGAACAGCACCTGCGACAGGTCGAGCTCGACGTCGAGGTAGTGGTCGCGGAACGAGTGGTTCTGCGCCGGATCGAGCACCTCGAGCAGCGCCGCCGACGGGTCGCCGCGCCAGTCGGCGCCGACCTTGTCGACCTCGTCGAGCAGGATCACCGGATTCATCGTCCCGGCGTCGCGCAGCGCGCGGACCAGCCGTCCCGGCAGCGCGCCGATGTAGGTGCGGCGGTGGCCGCGGATCTCCGCCTCGTCGCGGACGCCACCGAGCGACATGCGGACGAACTCGCGTCCGGTCGCGCGGGCGATCGACTCACCGATCGAGGTCTTGCCGGTTCCGGGCGGCCCGATCAGGGTCAGAATCGCGCCCTCGCCGCGCTTGCGATCCGAGCCCTCCCCCGCATCGTCGCCGAGACCGCGCTCGCGGCGCAGCTTCATCACCGCGATGTGCTCCTCGATCCGGTCCTTGACGTCCTCGAGCCCGGCGTGGTCAGCGTCGAGCACCTCGCGCGCGTGGGTCGGATCGAGCCGCTCCTCGGAGCGCTTGTCCCACGGCACGGCGACCAGCCAGTCGAGGTAGGTGCGGATCATCGAGCTCTCGCCCGACTGCTCGCCCATCCGCTCGAGCCTGGCCAGCTCCTTCTCGGCCTGCTCGCGGACGGCCTCCGGCATGCCGGACTCCTCGATCTTCGTGCGGTACTCGTCGGCGACCGAGGCATCGTCCTCACCGAGCTCCTTGCGGATCGACTCCATCTGCTTGCGCAAGAAGTACTCGCGCTGCTGCTTGTCGGCGCCCGACTGGACGTCGTCGCGGATCTGCTTGCGCACCTGCAGCTCGGCGAGCCGCTCGCGCTGCAGCTTCAGCGCCAGCTCGAGCCGCTCGGTCACGTCGAGCGTCGAGAGCAGCTGGACCTTCTGCTCGTAGGAGATGTCGGGCGAGTAGCCCGAGGTGTCGGCGAGCGTGCCCGGCTCGCTGATCGAGCGGACGAATGCGGCGATCCGGCCGTCGTCGCCGCGCAGCTCGAGCAGCTCCTCAACGACCGCGCGGTACTCGCGCTCGAGATCGCGCGTGTGGCCGTCGACGGGCTCGTCGTCGGGGTGCGCGGCGACGTCGACACGCAGATCGCCCGACACGTCGGTGTGGGCGGCCCCCGCGATGCCGCGGTAGAGGCCGGTCAGCGCGACGGCGTGGCCGCCACCGGGGAGACGGACATGGTCGGAGACCTCGGCGACGGTGCCGACCGAGG
>CAMLNW010000185.1 GCA_946481495.1 uncultured Actinomycetes bacterium | reverse complement strand
CCGATCCCTTAGCGGCGGTGGGCACGCGGGACGCGCTGGCGGGCGGCCAGCTCGACCTGCTTGCGCTCGGTGACGTCGATCACCGTGTTAACGGTTCCGCGGCGGGCGCCGGAGTCGTCGATCAGCGGCAGCGAGGTCATCTCGAGCCAGACGTGGCGGCCGTCGGGTTGCGTCAGGCGGCGGTCGCAGCGCTCGGCGTCCATGCAGTACTCGCCGCGGACCATCTGCGGCACGTCCTCAATGAAGTCGCGCATCGGTCGCCCGACGACCTCCGACGCGGGCAGGCCGAGCAGCTCGGTCATCGCGCTGTTCACATAGCTCGTGTCGCCGTGACGGTCGGCAACCCAGACTCCGACGCCGACGTGGTCCATCAGCCAGGCCGGCGGCGGCGTCCAGCCGGCGCCATCGGACGGCGGGCCTTCACCACCGGCGCTATCGCGACCGTCACCGTCACCCTCCCCCTCTCCGCCACCGCGCCCCGCGCGCCATCCGCTGAGCCGAGCCCCAATGCCGGAGGCGGCCTTCACTCCTACGCGGCGCAGCACTACCTCCTCACGTAGCGAATACTCGGGCTCGCTGGAATCGCGCAGGGCGGCGATCACGGCGACGACGCGTCCGTCGTCGAGGACGGGGGCCAGCAAGGCGTGCGCGCGTCGCATGCCGATCGCGGTGTCGACCGCCAGTTCGCCGAGCCGCACCCGCCGTACTCGGGCGGGCGCACCGCTCGCGACGATCTGGCCCGGCCAGCGTGCACCGGCGGGAAGCATGGGCTGCCCCATGAAGGCGCCGAGCGCGTAGCGCAGACGACGATCGCGGTGGAAGGTCGCAGCGGGCTCCAGCTCGCCGCCCTCGACGACGCGCCATACGACGCAGGCGTCCCCGACCATGTCGGCGCCCGCTCGCGCGGCGCGTGCCCAAACCGCGTCCTCGGTGCGGATGACAGGGGCCGTCTCGACTGACAGCTGCGGCGCCCCCACCGGCTGCGACAGAGGCACGGTCCCCACGGCGTGTGCCGGTTCGACCAATCCACCTGCGCTCATCGGGTCTCCTTCCTCGGCCGCTGGATCGGGGCGGTTCGCCATCGATCCCGGGGCCAACAGTGGAGCCACCGTAAGCCTGGTGTTTTATGGCAGCAACCCCCCAGGTGGGGGGGATCGGTCGCCGTGAGACACGGCGCTGTTCACCGGAGCCGAAAACGTACCTCAGAAAGCCACACCGTCAGGGTAAAAACTGGACTTCTGAGTCCATAAACTGTACGGTTTATAGGGGATGACCCCGGACCGCCAGAAGCTCGCCGAACACGGTGCGACGTCCGTAAGTCTCGATTCCGCGCTACTCGAGCAGCTGGACAGCGGCTTTGCCTGTGCCGCCGAGCGGGCAGCGACGTCATTCCAGGCCTCGGCATCGGAGACGGACATCGGGAAGGGCTTTGGGGCTGCTCTGCAGGCGGTGTTGGAGGCAGCCGCCGCCCAGCCCGACCTGACTCGTCTCTGCCTGGTCGAGGCACCTGGGCTCGGAGCAAAGGCGCTCGAGCGCAAGGACGCCGGGCTGCAACGCTTCGTCGACCTCTTGGACGGCGAGCTAGCGCGCAGGCGCGGAGGAGACGCGCCACCGCTCGTCTCCGAGATGATCGTGGGCGGGATCTACGAGGTTGTCCAGCGCGCGGTGAGATCTGGCGACATCGCCAGCCTCCCCGATCTGGCAGGCCAACTGCGCCAATTGTGGCAACCGGCGCTACGCGGTCAGTAGCCCTAAACCCCGGCTCTCGGCCCTTTTGCGCAAGCCAGCCGGCGCTTGCCTGAGTAATGTCGATTTCCTAGAGTGGTCTGACCAATCGTGGTCGTTTCACTACTAGACAGCCAACGGGCTCCACTCTCGACCACACCCTGGGGCGCTGCCGACGAACTGCGCTCGCGACAGCTGCGACCCGGTCCCGGCAACGACCCGGCGGCGGTCGCTCGCAACCAGTGCGAGCGCCTCTACGGGGCTACCGTGGCGACCGTCGCCGAGCACGGCTACGAGAGCACGCGCGTCGCCGACATCCTCGAGCTAGCCGGTGTATCGAGGAGCGCCTTCTACCGCTATTTCAACAACAAGCTCGAATGCTTCCTGGCAACGCTCGACGCGCTCGCCGACATGGCGGCAGCGCCAATGGCGGCCATCTACGGAAGCAACGACGGTCGGCCGTGGCAGACGCGCCTGGAGTCCGTATTCGAGGGACTCGTACGGCTGATCCTCGCCCAGCCGGCGGCCGCCCGTGTCTGGCTGGTCGAGATCTACGCCGCCGGCCCGCAGGCCATCGACCGGATGGAGCGCCTAGACGATCGGCTCGAGGCGCTCGCGATCGAGGCGATCGGCGAGACGTCAGACCATCCCGGAATTCCCGCCGAGGGGGCGCGCGCGATGCTCGGTGGGCTGCGTCAGATCATCCACAGCCGGCTGCGCCACGATCGCGAGGAAGAGCTGCTGGAGCTCGTACCGGACCTGATCGAGTGGGTGCTCAGCTACGAGGCACCGCCGACGCGGCTGCGCCGACCGCGTAAGCCGCCGTTGCTGCCAGCACCCACCCCCGACCCCGACGAGCAACGGCGCCGCATCGTCTCGAGCACGATCGACTTGATCGTCGAGCAGGGCTATCAAGCGATGACGATCACCGAGATCAGCCAACGCGCTTCCGTCTCGCTGACCACCTTCTACAACCACTTTCCAAGCAAGCAAGCGGCTTTCATGGCAGCCGTGGACGAGGCAGAGCGCCAGGTCTTCGAGGTCACGCTCCCGGTCTACCAGCGCGCACCCGACTGGCCGCACGCGGCCCGCGACGTCATCCACGCTTTCTTCGCCTTCAACGCAACGCACCCTGAGATGTCGCGGCTCGGCGGCTTGCAGATCTTCTCTGGCGGTGCCGAGGGCCTCGACCGCCACGAGGCCGCCACCGAGCGCTTCGGCGCGGCGCTTCACGCTGGCTACCGCGAGAGCCCTGGTACCAGTCGCATCGTCGGCGAGGCGATCAGCGGCTCGCTCGCCGCGCTCATCTATCAGCAGATCCGCCGCCGCGGCCCCGAGCGCCTCTACGAGGTCGCGGGGATCGCGAGCTTCCTGGCCCTGACGCCGTTCATCGGAGCCGACGAGGCCTGTGCGCTCGCGAACGAGGGTTGGCAGCCGTCTATCTGACGGCGACGGCAAGCAACGTGCCGCGCGAGCGGTGGATCGATCCCGGATCGAAGCCGAGATCGTCGAGCAAGGCGCGCAGCGAGCCGCGCGTCAGGAAGCGCAGGTGCGGCGACAGCGGCGGGAAGCGATGCTCGAAGCCACGGGTGAGAACGTCGAGGCCGGTCAGCCGGGAGTGCGCCGGCGTGGTCAGCGCGAGCCGGCCGCCGGGACGCAGGACACGCCGCGCCTCGGACAGCAGGAGCTGAATGTCGCGGACGTGCTCGATCGTCTCGGCGCAGAGGACGAGATCGAAGGTGTTGTCGGGCAGCGGGAGCGCGGCGTCGGGTGTGAGCGCGATGGCCGCGGCGGCCGGGAGCCGCCGCGCAGCGCGTTGGAGCGCCACGTCGGAGACATCGACGAGCGTCAGTTCGTCGGCATCGATCAGTGCCGAGAGCCGCCCGTCGCCACAGCCCAGATCGAGCGCTGCGCCGACGTGGCCCAGCCGCTCGACGAATGCCGCGAGGTGCGCCGGCGGTGGTCCCGGATCCTCGGGCACGAGCTGCCAGAGGTCGTCGTCGTAGTCGCTGGGCACGGCGGAGACGCTAGCGCCGGGCCATCAACATCAACGTGTGGCCGAAGCGGGAAGCGCGGGGGCGCTCGCCGATCTTGTCGTCGAGCTGCCAGAGCGTGCGTTGGAACGCCGGTGGCAGCCGGCGCCAGCCGTAGGTGACCGCCGCCACCTCCGGCGCGAGCCCAACCGCACGCGACTCACGTTCGAGCAGTCCTGCCGTCAGCGGGATGTCGTCGGGCGTGCCGTGGATCGCGGTGCCCAGCCCGACGCGGTTGGCGATCGCCAGCCCGGCACCGACCGGGTGCAGCGCACCAGGCTCCATCGCGACCAGCAGACCGCCGGGACGGAGCAGACGGGCGGCCTCGGCGAAGACCGACGCGAGCGGCCCCTGATACGCGATGTGGTGGAGGACGTAGCGGTAGAGGACGACGTCGAACGAGCCGTCCGCGAGCCGGTCGAGCTCGCCGGCGCGGCCGGCGAAGCCCTCGTCGAGCTCGCCGGTCTCGACCAGCCGCTTGGGCCACTCGTCGTCGAGCTCGACGCCGGTCATCCGCCAGTCCGGCGCCGGGAACAAGTGGCGACCGGGATCGCGGCCGCAGCCGACCGCGAGCACGTCACCGCCGGCCGCTAGGTCGATCCGGCTGCTCAGCAGCTCGCGCTCGCGCTCGCGGAGGCGGTTGTAGTGCAGGTCGAGCGTCGCCGGATGGGAGTGCCGGTCGAGCAGGTTGTCGGGGTCGTAGGCCTCGCTCACGCCGCGACGTCTACCAAGCGCCGTGCGAGCGGAACACCGCGGGGATCGTCTTCAGCAGGATCGTGAAGTCGAGGAAGACCGACCAGCGCTCGAGATATAGGAAGTCGAGCCGCACCAGCTCGTCGAAGTCGAGCTCGGAGCGACCGGAGACCTGCCACAGCCCGGTCATTCCCGGCAGCACGAGGTAGCGCTTGCGGTGCCACTCCTCGAGCAGCTCGTAGTCGCGCTGCGGCAGCGGCCGCGGCCCGACGAGCGACATCTCGCCGCGCACGACGTTGAGCAGCTGTGGCAGCTCGTCGAGCGACCAGCGCCGCAGCAGCGAGCCGACGCGAGTCACGCGCGGGTCCTCGCGGATCTTGAAGATCGCGCCGCCGGCCTCGTTGCGGTGCTCGAGATCGTCCTGGCGCCCCTCGGCGCCGTCCTCCATCGTGCGGAACTTCAGGCACGCGAACGCACGTCCGCCGATGCCCGGCCGTTGCGAACGGAACAGCACCGGGCCGCGCGAGTCGAGCTTGACCGCGAGCGCGATCAGCAGCAGCAGCGGCGACAGCAGCGCAAGCAGCAGCAGCGATCCGACGAGGTCGAAGGTCCGCTTGAGCACGAAGTCGGCGCCCTCGAAGACGGGTGGCTTGAGCTCGAATAGCGGCAGCGACTGGCCGGGCACGAACTCGACGCGGTCCATCAGGATCTCCATCGTCGACGGCGCGACGCGGACTCGCTTGCCGTGCTCGTGGCAACGGTCGACCAGCTCGACCGCCTGGTCCTGGGGGAACGCGGGGTCGGCGATCAGCACCTCGTCGACGACGTCGAAATTGCGCTCGAGTCCCTCGAGCGTGCCGAAGTCGCGCAAGCGGCCGTCGCCCTTGCGCGGAGTCAGCGAGACGAAGCCGAACGGCTCGACCTCGGAGCTGTCGCGCAACGCATGCGCCACCGCGTCGATGTGGCCACCCGACCCGACGAGCACCGCGCGGCGGCGGTAGCCGGCCGCCCGCAGCACCGCGCCGCTGACCCGCTCGAACGCCCAGCGGAAGGCCGATACGTAGACCAGCGCGAAGAACAGCGTGCCGTAGAAGATGTAGTAGGACGAGAACTGGTGGCCCTCGATCACCGCGTAGAGCAGGACGATCAGCGTCACCTGGAAGAGGCCCGAGATGACCGTCGCGAATCCGGGCCGCTGACCACGGTCGCGGTAGAGACCGGAGCGCGCGAACAGCAGCAGCATCACCAGGCAGGCGAGTGGCGCGTACTCGCGCGCCTGGTCGAAGGTGCCGCCGAGGATCCCGGGCGCCCGGACGGCCGCCTTGATCGCGAGCGCGGTCCA
>CAMLNW010000184.1 GCA_946481495.1 uncultured Actinomycetes bacterium | reverse complement strand
GCTTGTCGAGCTGCGGGATCACGACCGTCAGCAGCTGCAGGATGATCGAGGCCGTGATGTAGGGCATGATCCCGAGCGCGAAGATCGCGAAGCGCTGCAGGCTGCCGCCGGAGAAGAGGTTCAGGAAGCCGAGGATGTTCGAGCCGGCGAACTGCTTCGAGAGGTCCTCGACCGCGTCAACGTTGATTCCGGGCGCCGGGATGTAGGCGCCAAGCCGGTAGAGCGCGAGCATGCCGGCGGTGAACGCCAGCTTCTTCCGGAGCTCGGGGATCCGGAATGCGTTGAGGAACGTCTTGAGCATGCCCCTACGACTCGAGAACGTTGACGCTGCCGCCTGCCGACTCGATCTTCTCGCGCGCACTCGCGGAGAAGCCGTGGGCATGGACGGTGAGCGCCTTCTCGAGCTCTCCCTCCCCTAGGACCTTGATCGGAACATTGCGACGGGTCGCTAGACCGGCCGCGCGGAGGGAGTCTGGCGTTACCTCTGCACCCGCGTCGAAGCGAGCATCGAGGTCGCGGAGGTTCACGGGCTGCGTATGTGTGCGGAACTTCTCGAACGGCATCGACTTCTTCATGTGCGGACCGCGCAGCTTGCGCATCCGCCGCTGAATCGGGTTCTGCCCGCCCTCGAACGCGACGCGGCTCTTCGAGCCCGCACGTGAGCCCGCGCCCTTCTGGCCGCGGCCGGAGGTCTTGCCGACGCCGGAGCCCTCGCCGCGCCCGACGCGCTTGCGACGGTGGGTCGAGCCCTTCGCCGGCTTGAGGTTGTGGAGACCGATGAAGCGCTCGTCGTCAGCCATCGTTTCCAACCTTCACGAGATGGTCGACGCTTGCGACGAGGCCGCGCACGACCGGCTCGTCGGGACGCTTGACCTGCTTGCCGATCCGGCCGAGGCCGAGCGTGCGCAGCGAGTCGAGCTGCTTCTTCGAGGCGCCGTTGGACGACTTGATCTGAGTGATCTCGAGCGTGGCGGCCATCGCTAGGACTCCTGCTCCGCACCGGTCGCTGCCGCGACGGGCTCAGCGTCGGCGTCGGCCGGCTGCTCGGCCTCGGCGGCATCGCCGTCGCCGGCAGCCTCGGACTCCTCGGCCGGCTTGTCGTCGAGGCCTAGGACCTCGTGGATCGTCAGCCCGCGCAGCGCGGCGACGTCCTGCGGGCGCCGCAGCGACTCGAGTGCCGCCATCGTCGCCTTGACGAGGTTGATCGGGTTCTGGCTGCCGAGCGACTTCGAGAGGACATCGTGGATTCCGGCGAGCTCGAGCACCGCGCGGACACCGCCACCGGCGATGACACCGGTACCCGGCGAGGCCGGCTTCAGCAGCACCCGTGACGCCGAGTGAACGCCGATCGTCTTGTGGGTGATCGTCGAGCCGTGCATCGGAACCTCGATCATGTTGCGACGGGCGCGCTCGACGCCCTTCTGGATCGCAACCGGGACCTCGTTCGCCTTGCCGTAGCCGACGCCGACCTTCGACTTCTCGTCGCCGACGACGACGAGCGCCGTGAACGAGAAGCGCCGGCCGCCCTTGACGACCTTCGCGACGCGGTTGATCTCGACGACGCGCTCTTGGAGATCGCTATCGCGACCTCCGCGGCCACCCTGTCTGTTGTCGTTACGTGCCATTTGAAGAAAGTTCCTGTCGCAGAGTAGCTAGAAGACGAGGCCCGCCTCGCGCGCGCCCTCGGCGACCGCTTTGACGTGACCGTGGTAGCGGTAGCCGCCGCGGTCGAAGACGCAACTGTCGATGCCGGCGGCCTTGCCGCGCTCGCCGAGCAGCTCACCGGCGCGCTTGGCCGCCTCGATCCGGGGCAGCTTGCGCAGCTCGTCCTCGGTCCAGTTGACGGCCGCAAGGGTGTGGCCGCGCTCGTCGTCGACAAGCTGGCACATGACGCCACGGTTCGAGCGGAAGACGGACAGGCGCGGGCGAGTCGCGGTGCCACGCACCTTGGCGCGCACGCGGCGGCGCCTGCGGAGGCGCTTGTGCGGCTTGTCGATCGTCTTGCTCATGCGCGCTTACCGACCTTCCTCATGACGTACTCGCCCTCGTAGCGGATGCCCTTGCCCTTGTAGGGCTCCGGCGGGCGCTGCTTGCGGATCCGCGCCGCGGTCTCGCCAACCACCTGCTTGGAGATGCCGCGGACGATCACCTGGGTCGGCTGCGGGACCTCGAACTCGATGTTCTCGGGCGCCTCGATCGGGACGGAGTGCGAGTAGCCGAGCGCCAGCTCAAGGTTCTTGCCCTTGAGCTGGGCGCGGTAGCCGACGCCCTGGATCTCGAGGCGCTTCTCGAAGCCCTCGGTGACCCCGGCGACCATGTTCGAGATCAGCGTGCGCGTCAGGCCGTGCAGCGCGCGGTGCTCGCCGCGATCGGACGGGCGGGTCACGACGACCGTGCCGTCGGCCTGCTCGACCTTCATGTCGCGGTCGATGCGCTCGGAGAGCTCACCCTTCGGGCCCTTGACGCTGACCAGCTCAGGGGCGATCTCGACGGACACGCCGTCAGGCACCGGGATCGGCTGTCTGCCAATACGACTCATCGGCTACCAGACCTTCGCTACCAACTCGCCGCCGACGCGGGCCTTGCGGGCCTCGTGTCCGGTCATGACACCACGCGAGGTCGAGACGATCGTCGTGCCCATGCCACCCTGGACCTTGGGGATCTCGCCGGCGCCGACGTACTGACGGCGGCCAGGCTTCGAGACGCGCTCCATCCCGGAGATGACCGGGTCGCGGTTCTCGGTGTACTTCAGCGTGACGCGCAGTTCCTGCCCGACGCGGCCCGGCTCGACCGAGTAGCCCTCGACATAGCCCTGCTCGCTGAGGATGCGGGCGATCTCGGTCTTGAAGTGCGAATGCGGCATCACGACAGCGTCGTGGTCGGCCTGGAGGCCGTTGCGCACGCGCGTCAGGAAGTCTGCGATTGGGTCGTTGAGGCTCAAGGTGCTCGTCTCTCGTTCTTCTCGTCTACCAGCTCGACTTGGTCAGGCCCGGCACGTCGCCCTCGTGGGCGTGGTCGCGCAAGCAGATGCGGCAGAGGCCGAACTTGCGCATGTAGGCGCGCGGCCGACCGCACTTGCGGCAGCGGTTGTACTCGCGGGTCTTGTACTTGGATGGGCGCTGCTGGCTCACCCGCTTCGAAGTCTTTGCCATCTCAGTCTCCGTCCTCGTCGGTCGCGCGCTGCTCGCCCGGACGGCCATCGGCCCTGAACGGCATCCCGAACTCGAGGAGCAGCGCGAAGGCCTCCTCGTCGGTGTTCGCGGTGGTCGTGATCGTGATGTCGAGACCGCGCACCTGATCGATCCCGTCGTAGTCGATCTCGGGGAAGATGATCTGCTCGCGGACGCCCATCGACCAGTTGCCACGGCCGTCGAACGAGCGAGCGTTCAGACCACGGAAGTCGCGGATTCGCGGAATCGCGATCGAGATCAACCGGTCGAGGAACTCGTACATCCGCGCGTCGCGCAGCGTGACCGAGAGCCCGACCGGCATCTCCTCGCGCAACTTGAACGCGGCGATCGACTTGCGCGAGCGACGGATGTTCGGCCGCAGGCCGGCGATCGCGGCGAGCTGGCCCTGGGCCGCCTCGAGCGCGCGACTGTCCTGCTTGGCGTCGCCGACGCCCATGTTGAGGGTGATCTTCTCGACCTTCGGGACCTGCATCGGATTCGCGTAGCCGAAGCGCTCGGTGAGCGCCGGCGCGATCTCCTGCTGATAGCGCTCCTTGAGGCGCGGAGTGACCTTCGCGGTGGCGACCGGCATCAGTCGATCACCGTCCCGGAGCGCTTAGCGACGCGCTTGCGCTTGTCGCCGTCGCGTTGGATGCCGACGCGCGTCGGATTGCCGGTGCTCGGGTCGAGCAGCTGGACGTTGGAGACGTGGATCGGGCCCTCGACCTCGATCACGCCGCCCTCGATCTGCGAGGCCCGCTGGGTGTCCTGGAGCTGTTGCGGCTTCTGGTGGCGCTTCTGGATGTTCGCGCCCTGGACGTAGACGCGTTGGCGCTCGGGGTCGGTGCGCAGCACCGTGCCCGTCTTGCCGCGGTCCTTGCCCGAGATGACCTTGACCTGGTCGTCCTTGCGGATCTTCATGCGCGACGCCATCACAGGACCTCCGGCGCGAGCGAGACGATCTTCATGAAGTTGCGATCGCGCAGCTCGCGGGCGACCGGCCCGAAGATGCGCGTGCCACGCGGGTTGTTCGCCTGGTCGATCAGGACGGCCGCGTTCTCGTCGAAAGAGATGTAGGTGCCGTCCTCGCGACCGAACTGCTTGCGCGTCCGGACGACGACGGCCTTGACGACCTCGCCCTTCTTGACCGAGCCGTGCGGGATCGCCTGCTTGACGGTCGCCGTGATGACATCGCCGACACCGGCGTAGCGGCGCTTGCTGCCACCCGAGACGCGGATGCAGAGGATCTCGCGGGCGCCCGTGTTGTCGGCGACCCTGAGCCGTGACTCCTGCTGGATCATCGGGCACGCTCCACAACCTCGACCAAGCGCCAGCGCTTGGTGCGGCTCAACGGACGGCTCTCGACGACGCGCACGGTGTCGCCCGCGCCGGCGTCGTTGCTCTCGTCGTGAGCATGCAGCGTCGACGACGAGCGGACGATCTTGCCGTAGGTGCGGTGCGGACGCGCGGTGTCGATCCGGACGGTGATCGTCTTGTCGGCCTTGTCGGAGACGACGATGCCGCGCAGGACACGCGGGCTGCCGGTGGTCGCCTTCTCGGCGGGCGGGGTGCCCTGCCCGGAGCTCGCGGCGCGACGGCGCTCACGGCTCTTGACGCGCCACTTGCGACGCTCGGCGGCCTTCTTGCGCCTGCGCTCGAGCCGCTCGGCGGTGCGCTCCTCGATCGACCGCGCCGGGCGGGCCTCGCCCTGGTGCAGCGAGCGGTTGCGCTTGCGGCGCTGCTTCGGGCTGAGCTCAGCCTCGGGCTCGGCATCGCCGGAGTCGTCGGCCGGGGCGGCGGGCGCCTCCTCGGCAGGGGCCTCCGCGGCGGCCTCGGCCTCAGCCGGTGCCTCCTCGGTGGTCTCCTCGACGTCTTCGTTGTTCTCTGCGTCAGTCATTGCGCTGCTTTCTGAGCTCGGCCTCGATGTCCAGACCACGCTCGCGTGCGACGGTCAGCGCACGAGCCAGGTCCTTCTTGGCGTTCTTCATACCCGCGGTGTTCTCGAGCTGTCCGGTCGCGTGCTGGAAACGCAGGTTGAACGTCTCCTTGCGCGCGTTGTCGACGAACTCGACGAGCTGCGGGTCATCCAGATTGTGCACCTCGACGGCCTTCACTGCTGTCCGGCCCCCTCGCGCATCACGAATTTCGTCTTGACGGGCAGCTTGTGACCGGCCAGCCGCATCGCCTCGCGAGCCAGATCCTCGGGTACGCCCGAGAGCTCGAACATCACGCGACCGGGCTTGACGACCGCGACCCAGCCCTCAGGCGAGCCCTTGCCGGAGCCCATGCGGGTCTCGGCCGGCTTCTTGGTCACGGGCTTGTCCGGGAAGATGTTGATCCAGACCTTGCCGCCACGCTTGATCTTGCGGGTCATCGCGATACGGGCGGCCTCGATCTGGCGGTTGGTGATCCAGCCGCGCTCGATCGTCTTGAGGCCGTACTCGCCGAACTCGACGGCGGTGCCGCCGCGCGAGTAGCCGGCCCTGCGACCACGGTGCTGCTTGCGGTGCTTCACGCGCTTGGGGGAGAGCATCAGCGCTGGCCCCTTCCGCCACCGCGTCCACCCTGACCGCCGCCACGACCGCCCTGGCCACCACGACCGCCACCGCCGCGACCACCCTGGCCACCACGACCGCC
>CAMLNW010000183.1 GCA_946481495.1 uncultured Actinomycetes bacterium | reverse complement strand
GACCGCGGTGCTGCCGCTCTACATGACCGCCGAGCTCGGGCTGAGCCTGCTGGCGTACGGCATCGTCGACGGGCTCTACCAGGGCGTGAGCGCGCTGGTACGGCTTATCAGCGGCTTCCTCGCCGACCGCTGGCGCCGGCACAAGGAGGTCGCCGCGGCCGGCTACGGGCTGTCCGCGGCCTGCAAGGCAGCGCTGGTGGCGATCGGCGGCAGCGTCACGGCGATCGGCGGGATCGTGCTGGTCGACCGCACCGGCAAGGGCATCCGGACCGCGCCGCGCGACGCGTTGATCGCCCTCTCATCCGCGCCATCGGCGCTCGCGACTGCCTTCGGCGTCCACCGGGCGATGGACACCGCCGGGGCGATGCTCGGGCCGCTCGTCGCGTTCGGGCTGTTGCTGGTCGCCCCGGCCCGCTTCGACGCGATCTTCGTCGTGAGTCTGTGCTTTGCGGTGCTCGGGCTCGCCGTGCTGCTGCTGTTCGCGAACGGACGGCCGCGCGAGCGTGCGGCGGCGCTCGGGCAGGAGAAGGCCGCAGCGGCGTCCAGCACTCATCGCCCCACCATGCGCCAGGCAGTCGGCCTGCTCGCCGAGCCGCACTTCCGAACGCTCGTCGTGGCAGCGGGGGTGCTTGCGGTCGCGACGATTAGCGACGGCTTCGTCTTCCTCGGCCTGCAACGGACGCTCGACCTCTCGCTGACGGCGTTCCCGCTGCTGTTCGTCGCCTCCGCGGCGGTCTACATGACCCTGGCGATCCCGGTCGGCCGGCTCGCCGACCGCGTCGGTAAGCGGCTCGTCTTCGTCGCCGGGTATGCGTTGCTGCTGCCCGTCTACGGGGTCCTGCTGCTGCCGGCGGCGGGGATCGCTGGACTCGTACTCGCGCTCTGCGCGCTCGGGGCCTACTACGCCGCGACCGACGGGGTCCTGCAGGCAATCGCCAGCGCCGTACTGCCCGACGACCTGCGCGCGAGCGGGCTGGCGCTGCTGGTGACCGCGACGAGCCTGGCGAAGCTCGCGTCGTCGGTCGTCTTCGGGCTGGTCTGGACGCTGGGCGGGCTCGAGCTGGCCGCCGCCGCGTTCACAGCGCTGCTCGCGGTGGCGCTGCTCGCGGCGACCCTGGTCTTGAAGCGCGCTCCGGAGGTGGCGTCATGAGCACGCGCGCGCTCGCGCTGACCGCGACCGTCGTCGTCTGCGTGCTCGCTGGCGCCGGCTACGTGACCGTCGCCGCGCTGAACGCCGACGGCACCACCTCGGACGCGCGACCGCGGCTGGTCGTCGATCGGCTCGGCGTCGCGGCCGTCGCTCCCGGCAGCGAGCTGCTGGTGCGGGCGGTCGACTACGACAACCCGCGCCTCAACGGGCGGCTCTTCTCAGTCGAGCTGGCCCCCAACGCCGCCCCGCGCGCGGCCGGCGAGATGGCCTGCGAGCGCGTTCACGAGAACGCTGCCGGGAACGGCCTCTGCCTCGCCGCCAAGCCGCACGGCTTCGACTACCAGGCGATCGTCTACGGCCCCGGCCGGCAGCCGCTGCGGAACTTCTCGATCCCCGGCGTGCCGGACCGCGCACGCGTGTCGCCCGACGGCCACTACGCCGGCTTCACCGCCTTCCTCTCCGGCCACACCTACAGCGCGGGTGTGCGGAGCTTCTCGACCCACACCGCGATCGTCGACATGCGCGCCGGCAAGCCGCTGTTCAACCTCGACCAGCTCGCGGTCACGCGCGACGGCGAGCCGTTCGAGCGCGCCGACGCCAACTTCTGGGGCGTCGCCTTCGCCGACGGGGACCGCTTCTACGCCACGCTCGGCAGCGGCGGCGACCACTACCTGCTCGAGGGTCGCGTCAGCACACGCCGAGCGCGAATCGTCGGCGACCACATCGAGTGCCCCTCCCCCTCACCCGACGGCAGCCGGATCGCCTACAAGCGGCGGATCGGCAAGCAGGATCGCTGGCGCTTGCACGTCCTCGACCTGCGCAGCGGCCGCGACGTCGCGCTCGCCGAGCGCCGCTCGATCGACGACCAGCCCGAATGGCTCGACGACGACACGGTCGTCTACTCCGACGACCGCAGCGTCTACGCCGTTCCCGCCGACGGAAGCGGCCGACCGCACCGGCTCGTCGCGGGCGCCAGCTCGCCGGTGGCGCTGCGCTAGTCGCGGCTCGGCGTCGGCGTCGGCGTGTGGGTCTCTCGATCGAGCGGATCCGGGATCGGCTCGCCCGGCAAGCGACAAGCCCGGCCGCGACAGGTGGCGAGGCGGTCGAGCTCGACCTGGAGGGCGCGCTTGGTCGCCGCGTAGCGGGGATCGCGGTGGCGTGAGTGCAGCTCGTGCGGATCGCGCTCGAGGTCGTAGAGCTCGCGCTCGCCGCTGCGGTAGACGACGTAAAGCCAGCGGTCGTTGCGGACGGCGCGGTAGGTGCGCACGCTGCGAGTCGGGATTGGGCCGCCGTCCGCCTCGGGCTGGAGCTCGGTGGCGCGCAACCCGCCGGTCTCGTGCAGAACGAGCCGCTCGGAGCGGAGCTTCGGCCGCTTGGCGAACTTCAGCAGCGAGCGGCCGTCGATCGGCGCACCCCCGAAGGCACTCGCGCCCGCGATCTGGAGGATCGTCGGCGCCAGATCGATGTTCGAGACCGGCT
This sequence comes from uncultured Actinomycetes bacterium, assembly GCA_946481495.1. The sequence continues at coordinate 3,182 of CAMLNW010000183.1, read as the reverse complement.
CGCGGCTGATGCGCCGGCCGTGGATGCCGGGGCCGCGGATCAGCAGCGGCACCTTCGTCGACGGATCGTAGGGCAGCATCTTGCCGCTCGGAACGGCGTGCTCGCCCTGCAGGTAGCCGTTGTCGGAGGTGAAGAGCAGGTAGGTGTTTGACAGCACGCCCTGGGCGGTCAGCTCGCGGACAATCGCCGCCACCGCCTCGTCGACCGCGAGCAGCGACTCGCGCCGCGCCCGGAACTCAGCCATGATCCGGCCGATCGCCGTTCGGTCGAGCGTCTTGAAGCGGCGCATGAAGCCCGGCTTGTCGGAGCGGTCGCGCTCGTTGAAGCCCGGCGGACGCGGCAGCGGCAGGTTCGCGAAGCGGCCGCGGTGGCGCGGCGCCGAACGGACCGTCACGCGGGTGCGAACGCGCACGGCACCCTCCTCGTAGTGGGGCGCCAGGAAGGCGACCGACAGGAAGAACGGCTGGCCGGTGTGGCTGTCGCGGCGGATGACGTCAAGCGCCTTGTCGCGCAAGACGTCGGTCTGGTACTCCGCCGGGTCCTCGTCGGTCGGTCCGCCGTAGGTGACCTGCTGCCCGTTCTCGTTGAGCGTGTAGTTCCACATCCGGTAGGTCGTTGGATCGACGGCGCCGTACCAGTCGGTCCACCCGGGCGGCACGATCGCTGGCCGGTCGCTGCCGTAGCCGTTCATGTACTTGCCGATGTGCGCGGTGCGGTAGCCGGCGCGCGCCATCCAGACTGGCAGCGCGTCCTCGTCGTTGAAGCGGCCGTAGCCGCCGGTCGGCAGGTAGAGCCCCATCACGCCGTGGTTGTGGGCGTAGCGCCCCGTCAGATAGCTGGCCCGCGACGGGCAACAGACCGGATAGGAGACGGTCGAGTTGTCGAACAGGACTCCGCGCCCCAGGAACGCGCGCCGCGTCGCCGGCATCGCCGCCAGGTCGGCGACGGTCTGGTCGTCGGTCATGACCACGACGACGTTCGGGCGTTGCGTCTGCGCCTCGGCGGCGGTGGCGCCAGCGAGGAGACAGAGGACGAGCGCGGCAAAGGCCGCGGCCTCTTTGCGCGGAGGGGCCACGTTCACCACCGACACGCTAGAGGGCCCGGAGTTTCGCCGCGCAGGCCGCCAGACGGCGCTATCTAGCCCGGCCGAAGATGCGCAACAAGAACAGGAACAGGTTGATGAAGTCGAGGTAGAGCATCAACGCGCCCTGGATCGCGCCCTTGCCGTCGGGACCGGCCGCCTGGCCGTAGCGCGTCAGCTTCTGCATGTCGTAGGCGGTCAGGCCCGCGAAGATCACCACGCCGGCGTAGGTGGTGATCCAGTAGAGCGTGCTGCCGCCGACGAAGATGTTCACGAACGTCGCGACGATCAGCGCGATCAGCGCGCCGAAGAGGATCGGGCCGAGGCCGGTGAGGTCGCGCCTGGTCACCGCGCCATAGAGCGCTAGCGAGCCAAACATGACCGCGGTGATCAGGAACGTCGTGAAGATCGACTCGGTCGTGTAGAGCTCGAAGATGAGCGCGAAGATGATGCCGTTGAGCCCGGCGTAGAGCAGGAACAGCGCCGCCGCCGCGCCCGCGGACAGGCGGTTGATGCCGGCCGAGATCGTGAACACCAGCGCGAGCTGACCGCCGAAGATCAGGATCAGCAGCAGCGGGTTGTCGGTCACGTCGGTCAGGAAGCCGTCGCTGGCGCCAACGATCGCCGCGACGCCAGCGGTGACGACGAGGCCGAGCACCATCCAGCCGAAGACCCGCTGGAGAAAGCCCTGGGTGCCCGCGAAGGCGACCGGTGGTTGCGCGGCGTGCTCCACGGAGGGCTAGTACGACGGCTTGCCGGCTACTCCTCCGCCGGCGGGCGACGCCGTTACTTGCCGCTGCCTGACAGGCCGCCGGTCAATCCGCCGACGAGCCCCTTGACGGTGTCGGTGACGGGCTTCGCTGGCGGCACCGCGTCGGACACGCCGTCGAGGACCGGGTCGACGACCTGCGAGACCGGGTTGCTCGGCGTCTCAGGCAGCTGGACCGGGGACGTGTCGGGTGGATCGGTCGGCTGAGAGCTGACCGGCTGGCTGGGCGACGATCCTCCGCCACCGGGCGCCGTCCCCCCGCCCGTCTGCGGCGCGGTGGGCGTGCCGCCTCCCCCTCCGCCGGTCGGCGCATCCGGTCCCCCGGACCGCGGTGTCTCTCCCCCGCCAAGGCCGCCGGCCGCGGAGCGGTCGCGGTCGGCGCCGCCCTCACCCACGGCGTCTGTGTCGGCCAGCGCCGTGTTCGGCATTCCAGCAGCGGTCGGGGCGCGCTCGGCGCGTTGTTGTGCCGCGGGGCGATCCCCGCCGCGATCCGAATCGATCGCGGGCAGCCCGGTCAGGCAGCTTCCGGCGAGCGCGAGCGTCCCCGCTGCGCACACGCCCTGGATGACGGCCGGCGTACCGACCGCCGAGCCGATCGTCGCGGGCGCCGCCGCGATCCAGCGCACGGCACGCTGCGGCGCGGTCGCGGCGAAGGCGACGCCGGCGATCGAGCGCGTACCGGAGTAGTAGGCGACGAACGCCGCGACGACCGCCGCGTCGAGCTCGGTCCCGGCGCGCGCCGACAGCTCGTCGAGCGCGTTGCGACGGCTGCGCGGCGACCGCTGGGGCGCCGGCGAAGTCAACTCGTCGAAGCGGTCCGCAACGGCGATGATCCGCGCGCCGAGGGGAATCTCGTCGCCAGCCAATCCGTCGGGATAGCCCGTCCCGTCGACGCGCTCGTGGTGGTGCCGGACCAGCGCGGCGATCTCCGGGTCCGCGACCGCCTCGATCTGCTCGGCGCCGTAGGCGGCATGACGCTCGACGAGGCTGCTCTCCTCCGGGGTCGGGTCGTCGCGCCGTGCGAGCACCGCGCCGGGGACGCGGACCATGCCGACGTCGTGGACGGCAGCCGCCGCTTCGATCTGTTCGACCTCCGCATCGGGAATCCCGAGCCGGCGCGCGATCCGTTCGGCATGGCGCGCCACCCGCCCACTGTGGCCGTGGCTGAAGCCGTCGCGCGCCTCGAAGATCACGCTCAGCCGGCGCAGGGCACTCAGCTCACGCTCGACCTCGAGCGGCGTCTCGAGCACCGGCAAAAGCACCGGCAGCGCCCCTGCTCCGTCGCGCACCGCGACAATGAATTGCGCCGAGAATGGGGGCTCGCAGACGCGT
>CAMLNW010000182.1 GCA_946481495.1 uncultured Actinomycetes bacterium | reverse complement strand
AACGAGCACGTAGTCCGCCGCTGCAGCCTGATGTGGGGCGTCGAGGCCGCGCCGATGCCGCACACCCACACCACCGAGGAGCTGATCGCCGACGCCGTCGTCCGCGCGCTCGAGATCGGCTGGGTCGAGTCCGGCCAGCGCGTCGCGATCACGGCCGGCCTGCCGAGCAACGCGCCCGGCACCACCAGCTTGCTCCAGGTCCAGGAGGTCTAGGAGCGCTTCGCCTTGGCGCGCGGCTTGGCCTTCGCGCGCGAGCTCGTCCGTCGCCTTGCCGCCGGCTTCTTGCGCTGGCTCGCGGGGATCTCGTCGCGAACGACCTCCTTCGTCAGCGACGCGATCGTCCGCTCGAGGAAGCTCGCCATCCGCTCCTCCTGACGGCGGAACTCGCGCGCCAGCTTTGCCGTTTCCTTGTCTCCAACGGCCGCGGCAAGCGTCTCGATCGCGTGGTAGTTCGCGATCTCCTCCGCCTCGTTGAAGAACTCTGTCTTGGCGTTCTTGAGCATCTTCTCGGCCTCGCCGGTCCCGCGGAGCGCGTGGAGCGGGCCCTTTGCCGCGGCGACCGCCTTCTCCGCCACGCCTTGCGCCTTTGCCGCCGCCCCGCCGATCGCGTCGGGCCCGGGAAGATCGACCCGCTCGGCCTTTCCGCCGAGCTGCTTGATCCGCCGCTCGAGGCCCTTCGCCTGCGCCTTGGTCTCCTTGAGATGCTCCTTGAGTCGCTTCTTGTAGGCGTCCCGCGTCGTCAGCGAGATGTGCGCCTGCAGCGCGGTGACCAGCTCCTGCTCCTTGCCGTACGCCTCGTTCAGGTACTGGATCAGCTTCGCTTCGCGCTCCTGTACCTCCGCCATCTGGATGCGCCTCCTCGATCGTGGACAGACGAGGCCGTACCCGCCCACGCGAATACGAACCGTTCGTCGTTGATCAGAAGTCGCCGGCGCGGTGACGAACGCCGTCGAGGATCGCTACGACGGACTCCATGTCGGCGCGGTCGGTGCCGGTGAGACCGAACTCGGCGTCGTGCATCGCCTCGGTCGCCGCCGCGGCCGCCCGCCGGCCAGCCGGCGTGATCTCGGCCAGCACCGCGCGGCGGTCTTCGTCGTGAGGGACACGCCGTACGAAGCCCGACCGCTCGAGCTGGTCGACGATGTTGGTCACGCTCGTGCGGTGGACCTGCAGCCGCTCGCCGATCTTGCCGAGCGGCAGCGAGCCGCGGCTCGAGAACTCGAGCAGCATCAGCGCCTCGTAGCGCGGAAAGGTCAGGTCGAGCGGCTTCAGCAGCGTGTTCAGCTCGGCCATCAGCAGCTGTTGGACGCGCATGACCGAGGTGATCGCCGCCATCGGCAGGGCGGGTTGCGGCCCCCAGCGCGCCTCCCACTGGCGGCGCGCCTCGGCGACGAGATCGAGCCGCGTCGCGCTGTCGGCGGCGGCCGCCATCTCAGAAGACCGGCGTCTCGCGGTACTTGCCGAAAACTTCCTGCAGCGCGCCGACGATCTCGCCCTCGCTGGCGCTGACCCGCGCGACCTCGATCAGGTACGGCATCAGGTTCTCGTCGCTGTCCGCCGCCTGGCGCAGCGCCGCCAGCGACTCCTCGACCGCGCTGTCGTCGCGCTTCGCCCGCACCCGCTCGAGCCGGTCGAGCTGCTTGCGCTCGAGCGCTTCGTCGATCCGCAGGATCTCCAGCGGGACCTCGCTGTCGTCGCGGTGGCAGTTGACGCCGACGACCGGTCGCCGCCCCGTGTCGATCTCGTGCTGCAGCACGTACGACGCGTCGGCGATCTCGCGCTGCGGGAAGCCGGTGCGGACCGCCTCGACCATCCCGCCGAGCTCGTCGATGCGGCGGAAGTAGCGCCGTGCCTGGGACTCCATCCGGTCGGTCAGGGCCTCGACGAAGTAGGAGCCGCCGAGTGGGTCGGCGGTGTTCGTCACGCCGGTCTCGCCGGCGATGATCTGCTGGGTCCGCAGCGCGACGCGCACCGCCTCCTCGGTCGGCAGCGCGAGCGCCTCGTCGTAGGAGTTGGTGTGCAGCGACTGGGTCCCGCCGAGCACGCCGGCGAGGGCCTCGATCGCCGTCCGCACGACGTTGTTGAGCGGCTGCTGCGCGGTCAGCGAGACGCCGGCGGTCTGGGTGTGGAAGCGCATCAGCAGCGAGCGCGGGTCCTTGGCGCCGTAGGTGTCGCGCATCTCGGTCGCCCAGATTCGGCGCGCGGCGCGGTACTTCGCGATCTCCTCGAAGAAGTCGATCTGGGCGTTGAAGAAGAAGCTCAGCCGGGGGGCGAAGGCGTCGACGTCGACGCCGCGCTCGATCGCCCGCTCGACGTAGGTGAGGCCGTTCTTGAGCGTGAACGCGAGCTCTTGGGCGGCCGTCGATCCCGCCTCGCGGATGTGGTAGCCGGAGATCGAGACCGGATGCCAGCGCGGCATCTCGGCGGTGCACCACTCGATCATGTCGGTGACGATCCGCATCGCCGGCTCGACCGGGAAGCACCACTCCTTCTGGGCGATGTACTCCTTGAGGATGTCGGTCTGGATCGTGCCCGACAGCGCTTCGCGCGCCACGCCCTGGCGCTCGGCCGCGACGACGTAGAAGGCGAGCATGATCGCCGCCGGCGCGTTGACGGTCATCGACACCGAGACCTCGCCGAGCGGGATGCCGTGAAACAGCGTCTCCATGTCCTCGGTCGTGTCGATCGCGACGCCCTCGCGGCCGACCTCGCCGAGGCTGAGGTCGGCGTCGGAGTCGTGACCCATCAGCGACGGCATGTCGAACGCGGTCGAGAGGCCGGTCTGGCCGTGGTCGAGCAGGTAGTGGAAGCGCTCGTTGGTCTCCTCGGCGGTGCCGAAGCCGGCGAACTGGCGCATCGTCCACAGCCGGCCGCGGTACATCGTCGGGTAGACGCCGCGCGTGTAGGGGAACTCGCCCGGAACACCGATCCGCTCCTCCGCGCCCTCGGTGAGGTCGTCGGGCGTGTAGAGCGGGGCGATCGGATCGCCGGAGAGAGTGGTGAACAGAGCGTCGCGCTCGACCGTCTTCATGAGCTCCTCAAGGTAGGTGGAGATGAGATAGTAGGACTTCCTCCTATCTCTTGTCCAGCGCGAAATGTGGTGACAGGCTTAGGCGAACCTAAGTTTGGCTACCCTAACCCGCGATGAGAACAGCCAAGAACCTCTTCCACCCGCTCTTCGCCGTGCTCGCCGCGGTCCTCGCCTTCGCTGTCCTGGCCGCCGCGCCCGTCGCGCAGGCCGCCCCGAAGCGGATCGTCGCGCTGACCCCGTTTGCCGCCAACACGCTCGCCCAGCTCGGCGTCACGCCGGTTGGGATCGGCAACACGCTCGGCGGCGACAAGCGCTTCGCCTCGAACCTCAGGAGCGCCAAGCGGCTGACGCTGTCGCATCCGAACGGACCGAACATGGAGGAGCTCGCGCTGCTCAACCCGCAGCTCGTCTTCACGTCGCCGACCTGGGCCAAGGGCACCAAGACGATGCGCGACCTCGACATCAAAGTCGTCAACGCCGACCCGGTCAACATCGCCGACGCCTACGCGACGACGAAGATGATCGGCGCCAAGGTCGGCAAGGCGGGCGGCGGGAAGTTGCTCGCGGCACGTCTGAAGAGCCAGGTCGATAAGGCGGCGAAGGGCATTCGCAAGCACCCGCGCACGCTGGTGGTGCTCGGCGTCGGCCGCACGCCGTTCGTGCTGCTGCCGAACAGCTGGGGCGGCAGCATCGTCAAGAAGGCGGGCGCCCGGTTGGTGACCGGTGGCGCCAAGCCGGACGACAGTGGCTTCGTCCGGATCTCCGACGAGAAAATTCTCCAGGCGAACCCTGACGTGATCATCGCGATACCTCACGGCAACGCCGACGACATGGACGAGATCGCGAAGTTCCTGAAGTCCAACCCGGCTTGGAAGGACTCGAAGGCGGTCAAGAGCGGGCGCCTCTTCGTCTCCGGCGACAACTCGCTGCTGCAGGCCAGCACCGACATTGCCGCGGTGATCCGCAAGGTGCGCGGCAAGTACCTGGACCTGGACAACGACTGAGAGTGACGCCGCGTCGGGCGCGTGAGCGCCCCGATCGGTCCCGGGCGGGCCGGCCGTGATCGTCCGCCGCACGGCCGTGGTGGTCGTGGTCGTGATCGCGGTCATCGCCGGCATCGTGGCGTCGCTCGCGCTCGGCGCGGTCGACATCCCGCTGAGCACGGTGATCGACGCGCTCACCGGCAAGGCCGATCCCGGCCCGCTGCGCCAGATCGTGCTCGACCTGCGCCTGCCGCGAACGGTCGAGGCGATCGCCGTCGGCGCCGCGCTCGGCGTCGCGGGCTCGCTGCTGCAGGGCGCGCTCGGCAACCCGCTCGCCTCGCCCGACGTGATCGGCGTGACCGGCGGCGCCGGCTTCGGCGCCGTGCTGATCCTGCTGGTCTTCCCGGGCTCGATCGCGCTACTGCCGGTCGGCGCGCTGTTCTTCGGCCTGCTCGCCGCGGGCCTCGTCTTCGCGATCGCCTGGGCCGGGCCGAACGCCGGCGGCACCGGGCGGCTGATCCTCGCCGGCATCGCGATCGCCGCGCTGTTCGGCGCCGGGATGACGTCGATCATGGTCGCCTATCCAGACCGCGTGCAGTCGGCGCTGTTCTTCATCGCCGGCGGCCTGACATCTGACGGCTGGTCCGACCTGAAGGTCGTCTGGCCGTACTTCGCGGCCGGCTTCGTCCTGGCGATCGGCCTGGCGCGGCCGCTCGACCGGCTGGCGCTCGGCGACGACGTCGCCGAGTCGCTCGGAGCACGGCCGCGGGCGATCCGGCTGATCGCCGGCGTCGGCGCCGCCCTGCTCGCCGCGGCGGCCGCGTCGCTCGCCGGCCTGCTCGGCTTCCTCGGCCTCGTCGTCCCGCACGCCGTGCGGTTGGCGTCGGGCACCTCCAGCCACACCTACGTGCTACCGGTCTCGGCGCTCGGCGGCAGCGCATTGCTGCTCGCGGGCGACACGCTCGCGCGCACGGTCAGGGCGCCGATCGAGCTGCCGGTAGGGCCGTTCATGGTCGTGATCGGCGTGCCGCTGTTCCTCTTCCTGCTGCGGCGGGCGGTCTGATGGCAGAGCCGCAGACGACAGTCGCCGCCGTTTCCGCGCTTGAAGCGCGCGACGTGCGTGTCGAGATCGGCGACAAGACGATCCTCCACGCCGCCGACCTGACGCTCGAGGCCGGCAAGCTGGTCGCCGTCGTCGGGCCAAACGGCGCCGGCAAGTCGACGCTCGCGCGCGCCGTCGCCGGGATGCAGAAGACCGTCGCGGGTGCCGTCCACTGGATGGGCGACGACCTCGCCAAGCTACGTGGCCGCAAGCTCGCGCTACGGCGCGCCTTCGTCCCGCAGCGAGCCCGCGTACCCGATGGCGTGACCGTCACCGAGGCGGTGCGGATCGGCCGCTCGCCGCACCTCAAGCCGCTGCAGCGGCCGACGCGGCGCGACAACGAGGCGATCGAGCGCGCGATGGAGCGCACCGGCGTCACGAAGTTCGCTGAGCGCAAGCTGACGACGCTGTCCGGCGGGGAGCTCCAGCGTGTCCAGATCGCCGTCGCGCTCGCCCAGGAGGCGCCGGTGCTAATGGCCGACGAGCCGACCTCGCACCTTGACCTCGGCGCCACCGTCGCCGTCGCCAAGCTGCTGCGCGGCCTCGCCGACGAGGGCCTTGCGGTGATGCTCGTAGCCCATGACCTGTCGCTCGCCGCTGCCGTCGCCGACACCGTTGTCGTGATGTCCCAGGGCCGCACCGTCGCCGCCGGCCCACCGCTCGAGACGCTCAGCCACGCCCGGCTCGACGCGGTCTGGGGCGTCGACGCCTCGGTCCAAGCTGCCGGCCACCACACGGCGCTGCACGTTGCGTGGCTCGGCGGGGCGGGCGACCACGACAGC
>CAMLNW010000181.1 GCA_946481495.1 uncultured Actinomycetes bacterium | reverse complement strand
GGTCTGCTCGACGGCGCGATGGCGGCGGCCGAGCCGGAAGCTCGGGACCGCCAGCGTCTTGTCGATTGCCGCGTTGAGGGTGACGGTGATGATCATGGTTGTCCCGCGTGCTCCCTCTGTTCGCGCGCTCGCGCCCGTGCTCTGCGTCGTGCCTCCTGGGAGCGAGCCCGACGCCGACGCCTGATCTGGATGCCCGTGATGGCGACGATCGAAACGATGACCAACAGAACGAGTGCCGTCAAGGAGATTCCCAAAGCGGACGCGACCCGCCGCAGCGGCCCCGCCCCTGGCACCTGCTCGCCGGTGAGCAGCGGAACCCGCCGAACCACCTTGCCGTCGCGCAAGACCGCAACCGTGCCGACGCGCGTTTCAGCGGCGATCTCTCCCTTCAGCTCGTCGGGCGCGTCGATCCGCTTGACGATCCGCTGGTCGCGCCGCGCGGTGATCGCGACCGAGCGCGCGGGAACGAGCGGGACGCTCTCGTCACGGTAGGCGACCTTGGCCTCGGCAACGGCGCGATTCTCGTTCAGCACTGGCACGCGGCGGTACTGGGCCAGGCCGTAGCGCAGGAGGTCGAGTGTGTCGGCATTGCGAGCGGCCTCGCTCGGCGCGCCCAGCACGACACTGACCACCTGTGCGCCATTCGAGCCCGTCGCCGAGCCGACCAGTACGTAGCCAGCGTCGGTCGTGTGGCCTGTCTTGACGCCGTCGACGGCCGGCACCGAGGCGATCAGGTCGTTGCGGTTGACGACTGTTCGCGACCGCGCACCGGAGGTCAGCGTCGCCGAGGGCGAATCGACGACGCGCGCGAAGCGGCGGTCGCGCAACAGCTTGCGCGCGAGCAGCGAGAGGTCGCGCGCGGAGGAGTAGTTGAGCGGGTCGTCGAGGCCGATCGGGTTCGCGTAGCTGGTGTCGTCGAGGCCAAGCTCGGCGGCGCGCTCGTTCATGTCGGCGACGAACGCCGAGCGCGAGCCGGACACGCCTTCGGCGAGGGCGGCGGCCGCGTCGTTGGCGCTCTCGAGCATCAGCGCCTCGAACAGGTCGCGCACGCGCATCCGCTCCCCCGGCCGCAGGTCGATCTTTGACTCGGCGGGGGCGGCGCGATAGCTCGAAGCCGGGAAGACGGCGTCGAAGGGCGCGCGCTCGAGCGTCAGCAACGCCGTCATCAGCTTCGTCGTACTGGCGATCGAGCGCTGCGCGCGCGGATTCTTCTCGAGGATCGGCGTTCCGTCACGGGCGTCGACGAGGATCGCCGCCGCCACGTCGTCGAGGCTCGGCCGCAGCGGCGGCTGTCCGTGTGCGGCGGGGACGGCCACGAGCGCCAGCGCGACCATCGCGACGGCACCGGCGAGCCGCCGCCCGATCACTAGCGCAGCTGAATCTTCTGGCCGGCGATCAACGCCTGCGGATCGAGCTCCGGGTTGAGCTCCTGAATCGTCTCGACGGTCACGCCGGTCGACTCGGCGATCGCGCCAAGCGTGTCCCCGGACTTGACGGTGTAGGTGGCCGGCTGAGGCTTGGCGGGCGTCGTCGTGGTGCCCGCGGTCTGCTCGCTCGTCGTGTCCGCGGCCGAGCCGCCCCCGCTGGACGAGTCGTCGCCACCGCCGAGCGAACCGCCGATCACGATCAGAACCGCCACCGCACAGATGGCCAGAGCGGCTGGGGCGAAGATTCGTGCGGAACTGGAGGATCGGGCTGGCATGGCCTGGGTCAGGCGCGGAGCATAGGGGCTCAGGCGCCCCAGGCCAGCGCGCGCAACTCCTCTGCCGCCGCAGCCGCCGCGACGGCCGGATCGCCGCCGCGATCGGTGTGGGCGTTGACGATCGAACGCGATGCCGCAACCAAGCCAGCGGCCGGATGCGGAGCGAAGGCCGGTCCAAGGTCGTCGACGCTGCCGCCCTGAGCGCCAACGCCCGGCAGCAAGAAGATCGCCTGCGGCATCAGCGACCGCAGCCGGCCGAGCCGCTCCGGGCGGGTCGCGCCGCAGACAGCACCGACCAGCGACAGCCCGCAGTCGCCAAGCTGATCGCTGCCGAAGGCGTCGGCGAGCTGGGCGAGTCGCTCGTGCAGCGGCCGGCCGTCGGCGTCGAGGTCCTGGAGGTCGGCAGCGCCGGGATTCGAGGTGTTGACGAGCAGGAAGCAGCCGGCGCCCGCGGCCGCCGCCGCGTCGACGAACGGCTCGATCGCGTCGCCGCCGAGCAACGGATTCGCGGTGAACGCGTCGGCGCCAAGCCCCTCGACCGCGCCAAACGGCCCGTCGGTCGAGCCGACCAGCGCCTGGGCGTAGGCCTTGGTGGTGACGGGAACGTCGCCGCGCTTGCCATCGGCGAGGACGAGCAGGCCGTGTTCGCGCGCAGCGTCACGCGTCGCTTCGAGCGCCTGCCAGCCGGGAGCGCCGAGCCGCTCGAAGCAGGCCAGCTGGGGCTTGATCGCGACGCAGGCAGGACCGGCCGCCTCGATCGCCAGCCGACAGTGGGCAGCAACCGCGGCAGCCGTCCGCTCGGCGGTACTGCCGCCGTCCGCACCTTCCAGCGCGGACGGCCACAACACCGCCGGGTCCGGGTCGAGGCCCAGCACGATCCGGCTGCGACGCTCTTCGACGAGCGCCGCCAGCCGGTCCGCGAAGTGCTTCAGCCCTTTACGGACTTCTTGAGGGCCGAGCCGGCCGAGAACCGCGGAACCTTGCTGGCCGCGATCTGGATCCGCTCACCCGTCTGCGGGTTGACACCCTGGCGGGCACCGCGATCGGCCACGGAGAACTTCCCGAAGCCGGTGAAGCTGACCTCTCCGCCACGCTTCAGCGTGTCCTCGATGACCGTCAGGACCGCGTCGACGGCGGTCCCGGCATCACCCTTCGAGAGGCCGGACTCGGCGGCCACCTGATCGACGAACTCTGACTTCGTCACCTTGTTTCCTCCTTTGGAGGGACTGGAACAGTGCGGCGAAACTAACAACGCTCACGGACGACCGGCCCTCGAAACCGCTCTGGAGACGGCCTCGGAGCTAAGAATCCCCGCTATTTGCGGCTTTCGTCAGGGCTACCAACTGCTCCGCGAGGTCGAGTAGATCGTCCTGTCCCTTCGCTCCGGGAGGCAGCAACCGGGGCTTTCCGGGCGCGCTGTAGAGCAAAACGCGGGGCTCACGTTCGCGCTGTCGACGTCGCACCGCGCCCGCCACGCCCTCCGCCACCGCTGTCGCACGCGCGACCGCACCCTTCGGCCGCTCCTTCATGCCGGGGCCAGCTCGCCGAGGGCGTGACGAAGGTCGTAGAGCACCAGCGCCGGCAGCGCCGCTCGACGCGTGACGCAGGCGAGCACATGGCCCGCGTCGCGCACCGCGAACACCGCGCCGCCAGACGCCTGGACCTCGATCAGCTCGACCGGATCGCCGGAAACGCCATCGGCGCGTTCGACGAGTCGGCGCGTCAGATCGGCCAGCTCGCGCACGCGGTCCTGCTCCACCCCGCTCGCGTCGACGAGGCCGCCCGCAGCATCGAGTACGACGGCCGCCAAGACGTCCGTGGAGCTGTCGACGAGTCGCCGGGCGACCATCACGGTCACAATAGCCGCGTGCCGCTGCCCCGAATCTCGTGGATGGTCACCGTCGGCGTCTGCCTGATCGCCGCGCTCCTGCTGCTGGTCAGCGGCTACTCCGGCTACGCGGCGGTGCTCGTCGCGATCGGCGCGGCCGCTGCGGTCAACTTGTTCTAGGCGGCAGCGAGCTGCGCTCGGGCTCTAGGTGGATGAGGACATCCGCCCGGCCGAGACGCCCGCGGATCTCGGCCTGCAGCTCGTGCGAGACCTCGTGGGCGCGGTCGAGCGTGGTGCCTTCGTGGAACTGGACGTGCAGATCGATGTAGCGGCGACTGCCCGCCCGGCGGGCGCGCAGCTTGTGGTAGCCGGCGATCTCCGGCGCGCGATGGTCGACTTCGAGCGCCTCGCGCACCGCGGCGAGCTCGTCCTCCGGCAGCACCTCGTCGACCAGCACTCGTGACGACCGCATCAGGATTCGTAGCCCGGCGACGACGATCGCGACCGCGACGATCAGCGCCGTGAACGGGTCGATCCACTCGAATCCAGTCACGTCGACGAGCACCAGGCCGACCAGGACGCCGGCCGAGGTCATCGCGTCGGTGCGCAAGTGGGCGGCGTCGCCTTCGAGCGCCGGCGACTCGGTCGCGCGCGCCTGGCGGTAGAGGTAGGCCGACACGACCAGGTTGGCAACGACCGAGAAGCCGATCACCGCGATGCCGATCCCGAGCGACTCGACCTCGGGCGGATCGACGAGCCGCCGGACCGACTCGAAGACGATGATCCCCGCGCCGACGAGGATCAGCAGGCCCTCGATCACCGCGGCCAGGTTCTCGATCTTGTCGTGGCCGTACGGGTGGTCCTCGTCAGCCGGCTCGCCGGCCTTGCGCACCGAGACGAAGGCGACGATCGAGGCGATCAGGTCGACGCTCGAGTGGATCGCCTCGGTGATGATCGCGATCGAACCGGTGATTACCCCGGCGACCAACTTCAGCGCGATCAGCAGGCTGTTCGAGAGGATCGACAGCGCGGCCGCGCGCGTCTTGCGGCCGGTGTGCGGATCGTGCGCGGTCACGCCGGCCGGCCGTCGATCAGCGCGAGCAGCTCGCGCGCGGCGCGACCGCGATGGCTGATCGCGTCCTTCTCCGACGGGCTCAGCTCGGCCATCGTGCGCCCGTCGTCGTAGTCGTCGGGGATCACCGCCGGGTCGTAGCCGAAGCCGCCGTCTCCACGCGGCTCGTGGGTCAAGCGACCGGTGCAGCGCGCCTCGGCGACCAGCTCACCGCCATCGGGCTCGACCAGCACCAGCGCGCAGACGTAGGCGACGCGAGTGTCGCCCTCGGGCGGTACGTCGCGCAGCAGCTTGGCCAGGTTGTCGCCGTCGCTGGCACTCTCCCCGGCGAACCGCGCGGAGTAGATCCCGGGCGCGCCGCCGAGCGCCGCCGCCTCGATGCCGGAGTCGTCGGCAACGGCTGTCATGCCGGTCGCGGACGCGGCGGTGCGCGCCTTGACGAGCGCGTTCTCGACGAACGTCGAGCCGGTCTCCGGCGGCAGCTCGACCTCGTCCGGCAGCGCCACGAGCGCGTGCGGCGCCAGCAGCAGGTTCAGCTCGCGCAGTTTGTGCGCGTTGCGCGATGCGAGAACGAGCTGCACCCGATCCCCCGCTCAGCCGGCAGGAAGCCCATCGTGCGCGTCCGGCAGAGCCGGCCGCTTCGCGAACGCAGCCCCGTCGACCGCGGCACGCTGGGCCATGCGCAGCTGATCGATGCCGGATGCGGCGAGCGCCAGCAGCGCGTCGAGCGAGGTACGCGACAGCGGCGTCCGCTCGCCCGTCGCCTGGACCTCGATGAGCCCCCCATCGCCGGTCATGACGACGTTCATGTCGACCTCGGCGGTCGAGTCCTCGGGGTAATCGAGGTCGAGCAGCGGCTCGCCGTCGACCACGCCGCACGAGACGGCGGCGATCGACCCAGTGAGCGGCAACACGTCGAGCTTGCCCTCGCCGACCAGACGCGCCAGCGCCAGCTCGAGCGCGACGTAGCCACCGGTGATCGACGCGCAGCGGGTGCCGCCGTCGGCCTCGAGCACGTCGCAGTCGATCCAGACGGTGCGCTCGCCGAGCGCCTCGAAGTCGATCACGCCGCGCAGCGAGCGGCCGATCAACCGCTGGATCTCGACCGTGCGGCCGTCGGGACGGCCCTTCGAGACGTCGCGCTTCTTGCGCTCGCCCGTCGATGCAGGCAGCATCCCGTACTCGGCGGTGACCCAGCCCTTGCCCTGGCCCTTCATCCAGCGCGGGACGGACTCGTCGACCGACGCCGTGCAGATGACGCGCGTGCCGCCGGCCTCGATCAGCGCCGAACCGGTCGCCGACCCTACGAAGCCCGGTTCG
>CAMLNW010000180.1 GCA_946481495.1 uncultured Actinomycetes bacterium | reverse complement strand
CGTTCGAGCTTCCATATGCTCGCGCGGTGGAGGAAGTCGAGAGGGTGACGCACGAGATCGAGCACCGCCTGTTGCCGCGTGCCGTCAAGCTGATCGCTGCGGGTGCGGTGTCGCGCGATCCGTCCAACCCGCGCGTCGTGCGCGTCGACGAGACCGCATGAGTGCTGCCGCCGACAGTCCGGCCGAGCCTGGTGGCGTCCGCGTCCGGCGCGCGCTGCTGACCGTCTCCGACAAGCGCGGTCTGGTCGACTTCGCGCGCGGGCTGCAAGAGCTCGGCGTCGAGATCGTCTCGACCGGCGGCACCGCGTCGACGCTCGCCGACGCCGGTATCGAGACCCGCTCGGTCGAGGACTACACCGGCTTCCCGGAGATCCTCGACGGCCGCGTCAAGACGCTCAACCCGCGCATCTACGCTGGCCTGCTCGCCGTTCGCACCAATCCCGAGCACGCCGCGACGCTCGAGCAGCAAGAGATCGAGCCAATCGACCTCGTCTGCGTCAACCTCTACCCGTTCGAGCGCGTCTCCGGCCGCCGCGGAGTCGACGAGGACGAGGTGATCGAGAACATCGACATTGGCGGTCCGACGCTGATCCGCGCCGCCGCCAAGAACCACCGCTTCGCTGCCGTAGTAGTCAGCCCCGAGAGCTACGACGCCATGCTCGAGGAGCTCGAGTCCTCTGACGGCCATCTCGAGGCCGCGACGCGCGAGGCGCTCGCGCTCGAGGCCTTCTCCTACACCGCGCGCTACGACGCCGCGATCTCCGGCTGGTTCGCCGAGCGCGAGGAGGACTTCCCCGGCCAGGTCACGCGCTCGTTCGTCAAGGTGCTCGACCTCTCCTACGGCGAGAACCCGCACCAGCGCGCCGCCTACTACGCCGACGCGCGCACTCGCACCCACCTGCTGTCGATGGTCTCGAAGCTGCACGGCAAGGAGCTGTCGTTCAACAACCTGCTCGACCTCGACTCCGGCCGTCGCCTGCTCGAGGAGTTCGAGCTGCCCGCCGCGGTGATCATCAAGCACAACAACCCCTGCGGTTGTGGTGTCGGCTCGACGGTCGAGGACGCGTTCGACAAGGCGCTCGCGACCGATCCGCTGAGCGCCTTCGGCGGCGTCATGTGCTTCAACCGGCCGATCGAGCGAGCCCTCGCCGAGCGATTGAACTCGATGTTCGTCGAGCTGGTCTTCGCGCCGTCGTTCGAGGGCGACGCGCTCGAGGTCCTGAAGCAGAAGCCGAACATCCGGCTGCTCGAGGACAAAGAGCGCCGCCGGCCCGAGGTTGCCGAGCAGGACTTCAAGCGCGTCCGCGGCGGCATCCTCGTCCAGGACCGCGACCTCAGCTCCGAGGTCCGCGAGGACATGATCGCCGTCACCGAGCGCAAGCCGACCGAGGCCGAGTGGGGCGAGCTGCTGTTCGCCTGGCGGGTCTCGAAGCACGTCCGCTCGAACGCGATCGTCCTAACCCGCGAGCTCGCCACCGCCGGGATCGGCGCCGGCCAGATGAGCCGCGTCGACTCGGTCCGCCTCGCTGTCGAGAAAGCCCGCGACGCCGATCGCCCACTCGACGGCGCCGTGATGGCATCCGACGCCTTCTTCCCCTTCGCCGACGGTCCCGAGATGGCGATCGAGGCCGGCGTCCGCGCCATCGTCCAGCCCGGCGGCTCCCGCAACGACCCCGAAGTCGTCGCCGCCTGCGACGCGGCGGGCGTCGCGATGGTCTTCACGAGTCGGCGGCACTTCCGCCACTAACGCCGACGCAGTGCCCCCGGTCGGATTCGAACCGACGACCTTGCGGTTAAAAGCCGCTTGCTCTAAGCCACTGAGCTACGGGGGCCCGGCGAATGATGCCGGACCCCGCTGCTGTGGTCGAGCTTCGAAGTAGCCCCGGGGAGAATCGAACTCCCGCCTGCGGCGTGAAAGGCCGCTGTCCTAACCGTTAGACCACGGGGCCTGGAGGGATGTGGACCAGTCTAGAGCGCCCTTTGGAGCTATCCGCCGGGTCTAGGCGGTCGCTCGGGCGTTGCGTTCGCGTTCGTCGAGCTCGGGGTCGTAGCCCCCACAGGACGCGGCGAAGACGAGCAGGCTGATCACGAGACCAACTGTATGCGATGTGACAAGGGCCACCAAGGCTCCCGCAACGCCGCCTGCCAGCGCGGCGAACAGGACGAGGCCCGCGGGGATCGACAGGACGCGCCCGGTGACGAGCGAGCAGGCGATCCAGGCGATGGGTCCCGTTACCCAGCCGTAGTCCTTGAAGAAGTCGTCGCCGAGCGGCAGCGCGATCAGCACACCGAACACGACGCCGACGGCCAGCGCCTGAACCACCAGCGCCCGAAGGAACAGCCCCTTGTCCATCCGCGGGATGTTAAGACCTGCTCCGACGCTCCACCGCGCCGAGGCGATAGGTTCAAGGGGCGAGGGCGGTTAGCTCAGCTGGTAGAGCACGTGCCTTACAAGCACGGGGTCGCTGGTTCGAACCCAGCACCGCCCACTGCTCGCAGTCGCTAGGGTCGGCGGCGTGAGACTGCGGGAGGGTTCGACGGTCGCCGTCGTGGCTGCGGCGCTGCTGGTGTGTGCGCCGGCCGCCGCGCAGGAGGTCAGTGCTCCTGATCCCGTGGCGCAGGTCGGTGAGGTCGCTATTCCGCGCGCTGAGTTCGAGCACTGGTACGCCGCGGCGAGGCAGTCCTACCTCGGCGGATCGGTCGAGCTCGTCGCGCCGGGGTACGACGCGTGCATCAACGCGAAGAAACGGTTTCGGGAGCGGCGCGCGTGGGCGCCGCTCGCCGAGCGTGAGCTGCGCGCCCGCTGCGGCCGCGACCACCGGATGCTGCGTGGTCAGGTGATGCAGTTCCTGATCCAGAGCCAGTGGATCCAACAGGAGGCGGCGGCCCAGGGAATCGTGGTTGGCGAACGTCGTGTCGAGCGGACCTTCCAAAATCAGAAGCGCCAGGCGTTCCCTAACGAACGCGCCTACCAGCGCTTCTTGCGCAGCAGCGGGGCGAGCGAGGCCGATATCAAGCACCGAATTCGGCTTGACGTGGCTCAGGACCTGCTCACTCGGCGTATTGCCGATGGGATCCGACCGGTTACCAAGCGCGACGTCACGCGCTACCGGGCGAAGCACCCGAAGCGCTTCTCCGGCATGGGCGAGCACAAGGCAGATGCTCGTGTGCGGGACTACCTCCTCTCATTACGAGAGCAGCGTGCTCTGGGCCGCTTCATACTCGACTTCAGGACCCGCTGGCGCGCCAAGACATGGTGTGCGCCCGGACACCACATCGCCGAGTGCGGCGCGATCGCGCCGCCGTCGTAGGTGAGCGAGTCGGAGCGGTGGTCTAATTTCGCGATGGCCGCGTTCAAGGGGTTCCCGGCGGAGGCGCTCGAGTTCCTGACGGAGCTCGAGGCGAACAACGATCGCGACTGGTTCAAGGCGAACCGGGCGCGCTATGACGAGTTCGTAGTCGCTCCGGCGACGGCGCTCGGGGAGGATCTGTCGAGCCTTGGGCGGCCGAAGCTGTTCCGGCCATGGAACGACACGCGCTTCCACGCGGCGCCGCCGATCAAGGAGCACGTCGGGTTGGCGATCGGCTACGAGGGCGCGGGCGGGTTCTACGTCGAGCTGTCGCTGGACGGGCTGCTGGTCGCCGCCGGTCTGCACAACCCGGCTTCGGACCAAGTCGAGCGGATGCGCGCCGCGATCGACAAGTCGCGGATCGCGGCGTCGCTGACCAAGGCGATCGGCGTCGCGGAGGCTGCCGGCCTGGAGCTCAACGAGCCCGACCTGGTGCGAGGTCCGCGCGGCTATCCGATGGACCACCCGCAGCACGAGATGCTGCGCCGCCGGCGGCTGATCGTGGCCAAGCGCCACGAGATCGGCCGCTGGCTGGAGAAGCCGACAGCAGGCGAGCGGATCCGCGAGCAGCTCGATGCCGGCGCGCCGCTGGTGCGCTGGCTGAGCGGGCACGTCGGTCCGAGCGAGCGCGGGGCCGACCGCGCCCGCTCGGCTTGACGGCGACCGCTAGCCCTTGAAGAGCCCGATCGTGTGACCCTCGGGATCGGCGAACATGCCGATCTCGACGCCCTCAGTCACCTCGACCGGTCCCATCTGGCGGCTGCCGCCGAGACTCTCCGCCTTGACGAGCGCTGCCTCGACGTCGGGCACCGCGACGTAGAAGGTGACGTGTCCTGGGTGGCCCTCCGGTCCCTCGCCGATCCCGCCACCGATTCCGATCCCGTCGCTGCTGAGATTGGCCTCACGGTCGACGGTTCCGTAGTTCATCGGGTTGTCGGCGTTGATCTCCCAGTCGAAGAGCTCCGAGTAGTAGCTGCGCAGCTTCGCGCCGTCCTTACCGATCACCTCGAAATGCACCACTGGCTGTCCCATGTCAGTCCTTCCGCGCGGGTGTTCGCTGTTCGACACACTTTGCCACGTGGGGTTCGAGGGCAATGGGGCGTTCGCCGTCTCGGCGGCGGTCGACGCGCTGGTCGTGTGCGTCCTGGTGGTCTGGGCGGTGCGGGCGCGGCCGAGCTTGCTGAAGCTCGGCTTCGCGTGTGGGCTGGCGCTCGCCTTTCTGGCGCTGAAGGGCGTCGTCCTGGTAGCCGGCGGACTCGAGATTCCGTTTGGCGTGATGCATGTGCTGTGGCTCGATCTCGTCGTGGTGTTGCCGCTGGCGGCTGTGCTGCTGGGCGTGCTCACCTGGCGAACGGGCGGCACGCCGCTGCGTGCGCTGGTCGTCCTCGGCCTGCTGCTCGTGCCGGTCGGCGCCTATGCGAGCTTCGTCGAGCCGGAGCGGCTGGTCGTCGAGCGCGCGACGGTCGAGCTGTCTTCCGAGCGCGGCGGGAACGACTCCGTCCGGATAGCGGTGATCGCCGACCTGCAGTTCGAGCATCTCGGCGATCACGAGCGCGACGCGGTCGCGCGGGCGATGGACGAGCGACCCGATCTGATTCTGCTGTCCGGCGACTACCACCAGGGCACGGCGGCCTCCTTCGAGCGCGAGCTGCCGGGCTTGCGGCGCCTACTGCGAACGTTGCGGGCGCCGGGCGGTGTGTTCGCCGTTCAGGGCGATGTCGAGAGCGTTGCCCGCGTGCGGCGCGTCTTCGCCGGCACCGGCATCCACCTGCTGATCGACGAGCAGGCCGCGACGCGCGTCGGTGACCGCAGGATTTCGATCGCCGGACTGCGGTTGCGCTACTGGCAGGCCAGCGCGCGCAGGCAGGCGGAGCTTCTCGAGGCTCGGCCCGGGAGGCGCGACATCAGGCTGCTGCTAGCCCATCGTCCGGATGCGGCGAAGTGGCTTGCGCCGGACACGCGCATCGACCTGGTCGTCTCCGGCCATACGCACGGCGGCCAGCTTCAGCTTCCGCTGGTCGGTCCGCTGACGACCGCCTCCAAGGTCCCGCGCGAAGTCGCCGCCGGCGGTCTGCATTCGCTCGATGGCCGTCCGATCTACGTCAGTCGAGGCATCGGCGTGGAGCGCGGTCAGGCCCCACGGCTACGTCTCGGCGCGCCGCCGGAGGTGTCGATCCTCACGCTGCGCTGACGGCAGCATCTGGCCTCCATCGGGACGCTCGGATAGGTTGGCCAGACCAACCCGAGGGGGGCCTCCTTGAGCGCAGAAGCAAGCCCGTCGCACGCGCGGCGGAACGTGATGTTCACCGCCGTGATCGCCGCCCTCGGAGGGCTGTTGTTCGGCTACGACACGGGCATCATCGCGAGCGCTCTGCTGTTCATAAAGTCGGACTTCGAGCTGAGCAGCCTGCAGCAGGGGATGGTCGTCAGCGCGGTGCCGATCGGGGCGGTGTTCGGGGCAGCGCTCGCAGGGCAGCTCGCCGACAAGTACGGCCGGCGGCGGATGATCCTGCTCGCCGCGGTGCTGTTCGTGGCGGGATCGATAGTCAGCGCGTTGTCGCAGGGGCCGACGGTGCTGATCGTCGCGCGCGTGTTCATCGGCTTCGCGATCGGCCTTGCCTCCGC
>CAMLNW010000179.1 GCA_946481495.1 uncultured Actinomycetes bacterium | reverse complement strand
TTCTGCGCCCAGTCGCGCTTCGCCGAGGCCGACACGCCGATGCACGCGATGATGACCCCGGACCAGATCCTCGAGCACGCGCGCGCCGCCGAGGCTGCCGGCGCCCACCGCTTCTGCATGGTCACCCAGGGCCAGGGACTGTCGAAGAAGGACTTCGAGAACATCCTCGAGGGCGCCAAGCTCGTCGCCGAGCAGACCAACCTCAAGCGCTGCGCCTCGATCGGCCACATGTCGGTCAAGCGCGCCAAGCAGCTCAAGGAAGCCGGCATCCAGCGCGTCCACCACAACGTCGAGACGGCGGAGAGCTACTACCCCGAGGTCTCGACGACGGTCCGCTACGAGGGCCGGCTGCGGACGATCGACGCGGTCGAGGCCGCCGGCCTGGAGACCTGCGTCGGTGGCATCCTCAACCTCGGCGAGTCGCGCGAGCAACGCGTCGAGATGGCCTTCGAGCTGGCGAAGATCGACCCGACGAGCGTGCCGATCAACATGCTCAACCCGCGCCCGGGTACGAAGTTCGGCGACCGCGACTACATGGATCCGTGGGAGGCCGTGAAGTGGATCGCGATCTTCCGGCTGATCCTGCCGAACGCCCTCTTCCGCCTCTGCGGCGGGCGCGTCGAGAACCTCGGCGAGCTGCACTCACTCGCGGTCAAGGCCGGCATCAACGGCGTGATGATGGGCAACTTCCTGACGACGCTCGGCTCCGAGCCGAGCGACGATCGGGCGATGTTCGAGGAGCTCGGGCTCAACGTCGCGCGCCAGGACGACAACGGCACCAATCCGCGGCCCGACAACCGCAGCGGCTGGCTCGACGGCGAGACGCCGCGCACCCCAATCGACGACCTCGTCGACAGCCGCCAGCAGGCACCGTTCTGGAACCCCGAGATCCAGCTGCGCCGCGTCAAGAAGGAGAAGGTCCCGCCGCGGCCCGACGGGGCGCCCAACCGCGGGCTCGAGGTCGTCCAAGTGGAAGGAGCGGCGCCGTGACCGACATCGAGAGCGCACTCAGCTCGATTCGCGACCGCGGGCTCTACCGCAAGCTGCGAATGATCTCCGGACCTCAGGGGCCGCGCGTCTTGTTGGACGGGCGGCCCGTTCTGCTTCTGTGCTCGAACAACTACCTCGGCCTCGCCGACCACCCGCGCGTCCGCGAGGCGGCCGCCGAGGCGGCGATGCGCTACGGCGCCGGCGCCGGCGCCTCGCGCCTGGTGTCGGGCAACATGCGCATCCACCGCCGGCTCGAGGAGCGGATCGCCGACTTCAAGGGCTACGAGACCTCTCTGCTGTTCGGCTCCGGCTACCTCGCCAACACCGGCGTCGTCCAGGCGCTCGCGAAGCCGGGCGAGGTCGTTTTCTCCGACGCGCTCAACCACGCCAGCATCGTCGACGGCTGCCGGCTCCCGCGGGCTGAGACATTCGTCTACGACCACGGCGACGTCGACCACCTCGCCTGGGGGCTGCGCGAGGCCGAGGGCCGCGGCAGCCTGATCGTCACCGACGGCGTCTTCTCGATGGACGGCGACGTCGCGCCACTAACCGAGATCGTCGAGCTGGCGCGCCGCTTCGACGCCCGCGTGATGGTCGACGACGCCCACGGAACCGGCACCACCGGCCCCGACGGGCGCGGCTCGGTCGCCGCCGCCGGGCTCGAGGACGAAGTCGACGTGCTGGTCGGCACGCTCGGCAAGTCGCTCGGCTCCTACGGCGCCTACGTCTGCTGCGACCGGCCGATGGCGAAGTACCTCGTCAACACCGCCCGCACGCTGATCTTCTCGACGGCGCTGGCGCCACCGCAGGTCGCCGCCGCGATGGCCGCACTCGAGCTGCTGCGCGAGGAGCCGCGCCGCGTCGAGCGCCTGCAGCGCAACTCGCGCATCCTGCGCGACGCGCTCGCCGACGAGGGTCTGCCGACGGGCGCAAGCGAGACGCCGATCGTCCCGGTGATCGTCGGCGACGCCGACGCTGCGGTATCGGCCAGCGAGCGCGCGCTCGAGCGCGGCGTCTTCGCCCAGGCGATCCGCCCGCCAACGGTTCCCGACGGTTCCTCGCGACTGCGGCTGACGGTGATGGCCTCGCACACCAAGGCCGAGCTGCGCGACGCCGCCAAGGTCGTCGCCAAGTCGGTTCCCGAGGCAGCGCGCAAGGCAGCCGCCCGCCGGGCGCTCGAGGCTGAGGCAGCCGCGGCGGGCGGCCGCGTCTTCGACCGTCTCGCCGACGCGGCCTAGCGCCGCCGGCGTGCGCGGCCTCTTCGTAACCGGCACCGACACGGGCGTCGGTAAGACCATCGTCGCCGCCGCCATCTGCGCCGCGCTCGCCGCACGCGGCGAACACGTAGCGGCCTTCAAACCAGTCGTCACCGGCACCGACGACGAGCCCGGCGACTGGCCCCCCGACCACGAGCTGCTCGCCGCCAACGCAAACTCGGGACAAACCGCGGCCAACGTCGCCCCCATCACCTTCGGCCCACCCGTATCCCCCCACTACGCCGCCGAGCTCACCAACACCACCGTCGATCCCACCCACATCCGCGCCGCAGCGCAACAGGCCGGTGACAGAGCCGACACGCTCATCTGCGAGGGCGTCGGCGGCCTCCTCGTCCCCCTCACACCCGACTACTCCGTCCGCGACCTCGCAATCGACCTCGCCCTCCCGCTCGTCGTCGTCGGCCGCACCGGCCTCGGCACGATCAACCACACCCTGCTCACAGTCGAGGCCGCCCGCGTCGCCGGCCTCCGCGTCGCCGGGATCGTCCTCACGCCCTGGCCGGAGCACCCGGAGCCGATCGAGCGCTCCAACCGCGCAACCATCGAGCAGCTGAGCGGCGTCCCGGTCAGCGGACTCCCACCCACGACCCCGCCAAAGCTCGCCGAAGCCGGAGCCACCCTGCCCCTTGACAGCTGGTTGTAGCCTGCTTCCCGGGAGAACTCGTGCGCCGCTTTCTGATCATCGCCCTGTCGCTGCTCGCCGTGCTCGCGGTGCTGCTGGTCGTCAACGCCGTGATCGTCGGCGGCGAGACCAAGGCCGCCAGCGCCGAGGGCGCCGGCCGCGTGCTCGACCTGCCCGGCGGCGACCTCCACGTCACCGACCGCGGCCCGCGCGACGCCCCCACGATCCTGCTCGTCCACTGCTACACCTGTTCGATGGACTACTGGCAGCGGCTCCAGCCGCTGCTCGTCCGCGACCACCGCGTGATCGCCGTCGACCTGCTCGGACACGGCAGCTCCGAAATGCCAGACGACGGCTACTCGATGGAGCACCAGG
Organism: uncultured Actinomycetes bacterium; assembly: GCA_946481495.1. The sequence goes on along the minus strand of CAMLNW010000179.1, from coordinate 2,726 downwards.
CCGACACGATCGCCGAGGCGCTCGACGCCCTCGACGCGAAGCCGGTGCTCGCCGTCGGCCAGTCGCTCGGCGGGCCGGTCAGCACCGCGCTCGCCCAGCGCCATCCCGACAAGGTGCGTGGGCTGGTGATCATGGACTCGTCGTCGCAGACCAAGTACGTCAGCCTGCCGCTGACGGCGAAGCTTGCCCGGATGCCGGTGATCGGTCCCGCGCTGAAGCAGGTCGCCCCCGACAGCACGATCCGCAAGGAGCTCAGCAAGGCGTTCCACGAGGGCTTCGACTTCCCCGACTCCTTCGTCGACGACGTCAAGGAGATGACCTACACCTCCTTCGCCGAGTCCTACGAGGGCGGCCGCGACTTCACCGCGGCCGAGCGCCTCGACGACCGCATCGCCTCCACGCGCCTCCCGGTAACGGTGATCTTCGGCGCCGAGGATCGCATCGTCGACCCCAAGTCGGCCGACGACTACCGCGACATCCCCGGCGCCAAGGTCGTCGTCCTGCCCGGCATCGGCCACACCCCGCAGATGGAGGCCCCGGCCCGCTCCGCCGCCCTCGTCCGCGCCCTGGACCGCGCCGCTCGCTAGAACGGACGATTCGCTGACCCTTAGATCAGCAAACTGTCCACTCTGTCTTCGTCGACGCTAGTCGGCCGCGTAGTCCACGATCGACTTGTCGATGAGCCACTCCACCGGCGCGTGGTCGTCGGTGTAGATCTCGCCGCCGGTCAGCGGCGGCTCCGAGCGTAGGTACGCCTCGATCAGCGCGGGCCGCAGAGCGCGCGGTATTTCGCCGGTAGCGGCGCGCAGTTGCTCGACAGACACCGGCCCCTCGCCCGCCACCACGAGCGAGTTCGTGTCGTCGAACGGGTAGCGCACGACGTTCGGGAACGCCGCCCCGATCGTCGCCGTCAGCACCTCCTCCAGATCGTCCTGCTCCTCTGGATGGCCGATGTTGATCACGATCACGCCGCCGGGCGCAAGCCGGTCGCGGCAAAGCTCGAAGAACTCGCGCGTCGACAGGTAGAAGGGGATGTAGGGCTGGCGATAGGCGTCGATCGCGATCACGTCGTAGCGCGTGTCGGTCGTGCGCAGGAACGGCCGCGCGTCCTCGTGGTGGAGCGCGAGCCGTGGTCCCTCCTCCAGCCCGAAGTAGTCCTTGCCGATCTCCGACAGCTCGGCGTCGATCTCGACCCCGTCGACCCGCACGCCCGGAAACAGCTCGACATAGGCGCGCGACATCGTGCCGGCGGCGTTGCCGAGGATCGCCACCCGGCGCGGCGGCTCCGCCAGCGCCGCGAACGGCGCCACCAGCATCCCGTCCCAGTAGCCGCCGGTCAGGACGGTCCCCGGCCGCCACAGCGAGTGCAGCGCCTGGCCCTCGTTGAGCTCCAGTACACGGCTGCCGTCGTCGCGCTCGACCACTCGCGCGTACTGGTACTCGGTGTCGGTCTCGTAGATGACGCGACCATTGTCGGCCTCGGCCTTCAGCGTGCCGACCGGCGCCACCATCAGCGCGACGATCGCGACCGGGACCGCCGCGGCAAAGTAGCGCCGCCGCCCCGCCCACAGCCCCGGCAGCGCCACGACCGCGATCGCCAGCGCGAAGAACAGGAACGTCCGTCGCGTCCCGACCAGCGGGATCAGCACCAGCGCCGACAGCAGCGTCCCGACCAGGCTGCCCGCCGTCGAGATCGCGTACAGCCGCCCCGACACCCGTCCGGCCTCCTCGAGCGTCGTCACGCCGAGCCGAATCGCGTACGGCGCGACCGCGCCGAGCAGCAGCACAGGAACCGCCACCAACCCCAGCACCGCCAGCAGCGACCCGATGAACGCCCCCGCCGACACCGAGTCGAGCGCGTCGACCGCGACGTCGAGCAGCGGGTCGGCGACGAACGGCACCAACGCCAGCAGCCCTGCCGCGACCAGCGCCAGCAGACACAGCCCGCGCAGCTCGGGCCGCCGGTCGGCCAGCCGCCCGCCGAGCCAGTAGCCGACCGACAGCGCGACCAGCACGACGCCGATCGTGTTCGCCCACACCACCGTCGATGCGCCGAAGTACGGAGCGAGCAGTCGCACGGCCGCGATCTCGGCTCCCAACGAGCCCATGCCGACCGCGAAGACGAGCAGTGGAAGCGGCGGCATTCGAACCGCCACGATAGCTAGCATCGGCGGCCGTGAGCGGACCCGCCCGAGTCGACCACGACGCGCTCGTCGCCGCCGACCGCGCGCACCTCTGGCATCCGTTCACCCAGCAGCGCGACTGGGCCGGCGAGCAGCCGCTGATCGTCGAGCGCGCCGAGGGCACCGACCTGATCGACACCGCGGGCAACCGCTACATCGACGGTGTCTCGTCACTCTGGTGCAACGTCCACGGCCACCGCGAGCCGCGGATCGACGCCGCGATCCGCGACCAGCTCGACCGCGTCGCCCACTCGACGATGCTCGGCCTCTCGCACCCGCCGGCGATCGAGCTGGCGCGCCGCCTCGTCGGCATCGCCCCGCCCGGCCTGACGCGCGTCTTCTACTCAGACAGCGGCTCGACGGCTACCGAGATCGCGCTCAAGATGGCGTTCCAGTTCTGGGCCCAGCAGGGCGACGAGCGGCGCACCCGCTTCGTCTCGCTGCGCGAGGCCTACCACGGCGACACGATCGGCTCGGTGTCGGTCGGCGGCATCGACCTCTTCCTGCTGGTGGTCGCGGCCGTCTTCACGTTGGCCGTGGTGT
>CAMLNW010000178.1 GCA_946481495.1 uncultured Actinomycetes bacterium | reverse complement strand
ATCTGCTTGTCGCCGGCCTCGTTCATCTTCGTGACACGGCCGATCAGACGCTCCTCGACCCACGGGCCCTTCTTGGACGAGCGAGACATCAGCGACCACCCTTCTTGCCACGACGGCGACCGCGCACGATGTAACGGTCAGACGTCTTGTTCTTCTTGCGCGTGCGATAGCCGAGCGTCGGCACGCCCCAGGGCGTGACCGGGTGCCGGCCCGCCGTCGTCGATCCCTCGCCGCCGCCGTGCGGGTGGTCGACCGGGTTCATCGCCGTACCGCGCGTCTGCGGGCGACGGCCCTTGTGACGCGAGCGGCCAGCCTTGCCGAGCGTGATGTTCTGGTGCTCGGCGTTGCCGATCGAGCCGATGCAGGCGCGGCACTCGACGCGCACCATCCGCATCTCGCCGGAGGGCAGGCGCAACGTCGCGTAGTCGCCCTCCTTCGCCACGAGCTGGATCGACGTGCCGGCGGAGCGGCCGAGCTGGCCACCGCGGCCGGCCGTCAGCTCGACGCAGTGGACCGTGGTGCCGGTCGGGATGTTCGCGAGCGGCAGGCAGTTGCCGGTCTTGATCTCGGCGTCCGGGCCGGAGCTGACGACGTCGCCGACGCCGAGCTTCGCCGGAGCGAGGATGTAGGACTTGTCGCCATCGGCGTAGTGGAGCAGCGCGATGTAGGCGGTGCGGTTCGGGTCGTACTCGATCGTCGCGACCTTTGCGGGCACGCCGTCCTTGAGCCGCTTGAAGTCGATCCGGCGGTACTTGCGCTTGGCGCCGCCGCCGCGGTGACGCGAGGTCACGCGGCCGTTGGCGTTGCGTCCACCGCTCTTCTTGAGACCCTCGACGAGCGACTTCTCGGGCTTGTCGCGGGTGACCTCAGCATGGTCGGAGTACGTCGCGAAACGACGGCCCGGGCTGGTCGGCTTGTGCTTGCGAACCGCCATCAGGCGTCCCCTATCTCCTGGCCCTCGAACAGCTCGATGCTGTCCTCGGGGTGCAATGTCACGATCGCCTTCTTCCAAGCGCGGCGCTTGCCGTTGTAGAGACCGCGGCGCTTCGCCTTCGCCTTGACGTTCTGCGTACGAACGTCGAGGACGCGCACGTCGAAGATCGCCTCGATCGCCTGGCGGACCTGCGGCTTGGTCGCGTCGTCGTGGACGCGGAAGGTGTACTTGTTGGCGTTCAGCAGCGCATAGCTCTTCTCGCTGATGACCGGCTTGATGATCACGCTGCGCACGTTCATGCCGCTGCCTCCGCGACGCGCTTGGCCGGCGCGGCCGCAAGCGCCGTCAGACGCTCGATGGCACCGGGCGAAGCGATCAGCCGAGCGGCGCCGATGATGTCGGCGACGCCGGTGTCGTTGGCGTGCAGAACCTTGACGCGGTCGAGGTTGCGGGCGGAGAGCGTGACGTTCTCCTCACCGTCGACGAGCACGATCAGCGTGCTGCCGCCCTCGCCAAAGCCGCTGACCAGCTCGTTGGCGAGCTTGGTCGAGGGCTTGTCGAACGCGTCTACGTCGAGAGCGCCAATCGTGCCGCGGCCCGCGTGAACCGAGAGCACAGACCGCAGCGCGGCGCGACGCTCCTTGCGATTGATCTTGACCGTGTAGGAGCGTGGCTTCGGACCGAAGGCGACGCCGCCACCGGTGCGATGCGGAACCGACAGCGCGCCGACGCGGGCACGGCCGGTGCCCTTCTGGCGCCAGGCCTTGGCACCGGTCATCGAGACCTCGCCGCGGGTCAGCGTCGAAGAGTTGCCGCTACGGCGCGCACGCAGCTCCGCGCGCACGGCGCGATGGACGAGCGGCTCGTTGAACGGCGCGCCGAAGATCGTCTCGTCGAGCGAGACCTTGCCGGTCTTCTTACCGACGTAGGGAGCCTGCGGAGCAGCCATCAGCTCGCCTTCCCATCGGTGCGGATCTCGACGATCGAGCCCTTGGGGCCGGGGACGCTGCCGCGCAGCAGGATCAGGTTCTCGTCGGCGCGCACGTCCACGATCTCCAGGCCCTTCTGGGTCCGGCGCTTGTTGCCCATCTGGCCGGGGCCGCGAATACCCTTGAAGACACGCGACGGGGTCGCGGCCTGGCCGATCGAACCCGGCGCGCGAACGTTGTGCGAGCCGTGCGACACGGGGCCGCGGGAGAAGTTGTGGCGCTTGACGGTGCCCTGGAAGCCCTTGCCCTTGGAGATGCCCGAGACCTTGACGGTCTGGCCCTTCTCGAAGACGTCGCCGACCTTGACCTCGGCGCCGATCTCGAGCTCGGCGCCGGCGTCGCGGAACTCCGCGAGGCGGCGCAGCGGCGGCGCGTCGGCCTTCTTGAGGTGACCGAGCTCCCCCTTGCTGAGGCGCTTCTCGCGCGCCGCGGCGAATCCGAGCTGGACGGCGTCGTAGCCGTCGCGATCGGCGGTCCGCTTGCCGGTCACCCAGCACGGGCCAGCCTCGAGCACGGTCACACGCTCGACGTGGCCGTCCTCGGGGTCGAATACCTGGGTCATCCCCAGCTTGCGTCCTAGCAGTCCGGCCATCAGATGAGCTGGATCTGGATGTCGACGCCGGCGGGGAGATGGTCCAGCCGCTGGAGCGAGTCGACCGTCTTCGGCGTCGGCTGGAGGATGTCGATCAGCCGCTTGTGCGTGCGGATCTCGAAGTGCTCGCGCGAGTCCTTGTCCTTGAACGGACTGCGGATCACGCAGTAGACGTTCTTCTCGGTCGGCAACGGCACCGGGCCGGAGATGCTGGCACCCGTCCGCTGCGCGGTCTCGACGATGTCGCGCGCGGCCGTCTCGATAGCCGAGTGGTCATAGGCCTTGAGCCGGATGCGGATCTTGTTCTGAGTGAGCGTTGCCATGGTGGTTCGCGGGGTGACCTGGGACAGACTCGGGGCGGGCCGTGGTGCTTCGGGCCCGCCCCGATCTAAGTCCTTGTCAACAGCCGTCTTGCTACTCGACGACCTCCGTCACGACGCCCGAGCCGACGGTACGGCCGCCCTCGCGGATCGCGAAGCGCAGGCCGGCGTCCATGGCGATCGGCTGGATCAGCTCGACCGTCATTTGGACGTTGTCGCCTGGCATGACCATCTCGACACCCTCGGGGAGGTTGGCGACACCGGTCACGTCGGTGGTGCGGAAGTAGAACTGCGGCCGGTACCCGTTGAAGAACGGAGTGTGGCGACCACCCTCCTCCTTCTTGAGGCAGTAGACCTCGGCCTTGAACTTGGTGTGCGGCGTGATCGAGCCGGGCTTGCAGAGCACCTGTCCGCGCTCGATCTCCTCGCGCTTGGTGCCACGCAGCAGGCAGCCGACGTTGTCGCCAGCCTGACCCTCGTCGAGGATCTTGCGGAACATCTCGACACCGGTGATCGTCGTGGTGTCGACCTGCTCCTTGATGCCGACGATCTCGACCTCGTCGCCAGTCTGGATGATGCCCTGCTCGATACGGCCGGTCGCCACCGTGCCGCGGCCGGTGATCGAGAAGACGTCCTCGACCGGCATCAGGAACGGCTTGTCGAGCGGACGCTCGGGCTGCGGGATCGTCGTGTCGAGCGCCTCGGCCAGCTCGAGGATCTTCGCCTTGTAGGCGTCGTCGCCCTCGAGCGCCTTGAGCGCCGAGCCCTGGATGACCGGAACGTCGTCGCCCGGGAAGTCGTACTCGGAGAGCAGGTCGCGGACCTCGGCCTCGACCAGCTCGATGAGCTCCTCGTCGTCGACCATGTCGACCTTGTTGAGAAACACGACGATGTACGGGACGCCGACCTGGCGGGCGAGCAGGATGTGCTCGCGGGTCTGGGGCATCGGGCCGTCAGCGGCGGAGACCACCAGGATCGCGCCGTCCATCTGCGCGGCGCCGGTGATCATGTTCTTGACGTAGTCGGCGTGACCGGGACAGTCGACGTGGGCGTAGTGACGGTTCTCCGTCTGGTACTCCACGTGCGAGGTCGCGATCGTGATGCCGCGCTCCTTCTCCTCCGGAGCGTTGTCGATCTCGTCGAAGCTCTTGGCCTCGCCGCCCTGAGCCTCGGCCAGGACACTGGTGATCGCCGCGGTCAGCGTGGTCTTGCCATGGTCGACGTGACCGATGGTGCCGACGTTGCAGTGCGGCTTGTCGCGCTCGAACTTCTCCTTCGCCACTGGGTACTACTCCTTTCGAAAACTCGTTACGGCCGGCCTGTCGCGCTGGGCGAAGGCGAACCATCGAAACATACTCGTTATGCGTTCGCTCCGACCGGCTCCCCGGTCCGACTCTCGACTACCTCGTCGGCGATATTGCCGGGAACCTCCTCGTAACGGTCGAACTGCATCGAATAGTTCGCCCGTCCCTGCGTGTTGGAGCGCAGGTCGGTCGCGTAACCGAACATCGACGCCAGCGGCACGCTCGCCTGGACCACCAGCGCGTTTCCGCGCGGCTCCTGGCTCTCGACGCGCCCGCGGCGGCTGGAGAGATCGCCGATGACCGTGCCGAGGAAATCGTCCGGTGTCGTGACCTCGACGGCCATGATCGGCTCGAGCAGGATCGGCTTGGCCTGACGTGCGGCCTCCTTCAGCGCCCGCGAGCCGGCAACCTTGAAGGCGATCTCCGAGGAGTCGGTGTCGTGCGACTTGCCGTCGACCAGCGTGGCGCGCACGTCGACCATCGGGAATCCGGCCTTGACGCCCGACTCGAGCGCCTCCTCGATCCCCTTCTCGACGGCGTTGATGAACTCCGACGGGACGGAGCCGCCCTTGGTCTTGTTGAGGAACTCGAAGCCAACGCCCGGCGCCGGCTCGAGGTCGATGTAGACCACGCCGTACTGGCCCGAGCCACCGGTTTGGCGGATGAACTTGCCCTCGACCTTGTTGGCGGTGCCGCGCACCGTCTCGCGGTAGGCGACCTGGGGGCGCCCGACGGCGGCCTCGACATTGAACTCGCGCTTCATGCGGTCGACCAGGACCTCGAGGTGCAGCTCGCCCATGCCGGAGATGACGGTCTGGCCGGTCTCCTCGTCTGTGCGGATGCGGAAGGTCGGATCCTCCTCGGCGAGGCGGCCGAGCGCGACGGCCATCTTCTCTTGGTCGGCCTTCGTCTTCGGCTCGATCGAGACGTGGACGACGGGCTCCGGGAAGGTGATGTTCTCGAGCTTGATCGGCGCATCCGGCGCGCAGAGCGTGTCGCCAGTGGAGGTCTGCTTGAGACCGACGCCGGCGGCGATGTCGCCCGCGTAGATCATCTCCTCCTCCTCGCGATGGTTGGCGTGCATCATCAGGATGCGGCCAACGCGCTCGGTGCGACCGGTCGACGGGTTCAGCACCCGGCCACCGGCCTCGAGCTTGCCGGAGTAGACACGGAAGTAGGTCAGCTTGCCGACGAACGGGTCGGACATCACCTTGAAGGCGAGCGCCGCGAACGGCTCGTCGTCGGAGGCCGGGCGGGTCGCCTCGGTGCCCTCGCCATCACTGCCCTTCGCCGCGGGCTCAAGGCCCTCGATCGGCGGGACGTCGAGCGGGCTCGGCAGATAGTCGATCACCGCATCGAGCAGCGGCTGCACGCCCTTGTTCTTGAACGACGAGCCGCACATCACCGGGAAGATCGAGATGTCGAGCGTCGCCTTACGGATGTCCGTACGGAGGCGATCGGCCTCGATCGGCTTCTCCTCGAGGTAGTCCTCCATCAGCTCGTCGTCGTAGTTGGCGAGTGCCTCGACGAGCTTCGTGCGCGCCTCGTGGGCGGCGTCGGCCATGTCGGCCGGAATCTCCTCCTCGGCCCAGTCCTGGCCGAGGTCGTCCTTGTAGACGATCGCCTTCATCGTCACCAGGTCGACGATGCCCTTGAAGTCGCCCTCGGCGCCGATCGGCAGCTGGATCGGCACGGCGATACCACCATCGGCGCTGCCGTCCGCGCCGAGGCGCTCGTGCATCGTCCGCACCGACATATCGAAGTCCGCACCGGTGCGATCCATCTTGTTGACGTACGCGATCCGCGGCACGCGGTACTTGTCGGCCTGGCGCCAAACGGTCTCGGACTGCGGCTCG
>CAMLNW010000177.1 GCA_946481495.1 uncultured Actinomycetes bacterium | reverse complement strand
CTCACAACTCGCTCGGCCTGGCGAAGGCGAAGCGCGCCCGCTTCCTGCTCGCGTCGACCTCGGAGGTCTACGGCGACCCGCTCGTCCATCCGCAGCCAGAGAGCTACTGGGGCAACGTCAACCCGATCGGTCCGCGCGGCGTATATGACGAGGCGAAGCGCTATGCCGAGGCGCTGACGATGGCCTACCTGCGCCAGCAGGGCGTCAACACGTGCATCGTGAGGATCTTCAACACCTACGGTCCGCGGATGCGTCCGAACGACGGCCGTGCGGTGCCGACCTTCCTCAAGCAAGCGCTGAGCGATCGGCCGCTGACCGTCTTCGGCGACGGCAGCCAGACGCGCAGCTTCTGCTACGTCGACGACTTGATCCGCGGCATCGTCGCGCTCGCCGAGTCGGACATCCACGACCCGGTCAACATCGGCAACCCGAACGAGATGTCGCTGCTCGAGATGGCGAACCTGATCGTCGAGCTGACCGGCGCCCGTTCCGACATCCACTTCGAGCCGCTGCCGGTCGACGATCCGCAGGTGCGCCAGCCCGACATCACGCGTGCCGGAGACCTCTTGGGCTGGGCGCCCCAGGTCGAGCTGCGTGACGGCTTGCGCCAGACCATCGAGCACTACACCCAGGCCCTCGGCCAAGCGACGCCGAGCTAGCTCGCGCCGAGTAGCTCCGCCAGACGCGTGTGGCGGCGGAAGGCGTCGGCGCGCCGTGCCGCGCGAGCGATCGCCTCGCCCTGGCCGACCAGCACGCAGGCCTGTTTGGCGCGGGTGATCGCCGTGTAGAGCAGGTTGCGCGACAGCATCCCGCCGTAGGCGGAGTGGACCGGGATCACCACGACCGGCATCTCGCAGCCCTGCGAGCGGTGCACCGAGATCGCATAGGCGGGACGCAGCCAGCGCACGGCGCCGGGTGGGATCTCGACGCGGCGGCCGTCGTCAGCTTCGACGACCAGCCGCTCGTCGTCCTCGTCGGCGCCGGTGGCGATCGCGATCTGCCCGTTCATCAGTCCGGTCTCGTAGTCGTTGCGGGTCTGGATTAGCTTGTCGCCGACGCGAAAGTCGCCGTCGAGCAGCTCCGCTCCGTCTGGGTTGAGCGCGGCGCGCAGGCGCTCGTTGAGCGCGTCGATGCCGAGCGCACCGCGATACATCGGCGACAGGACCTGGACCTCGCGGATCGGGTCGACGCCGTAGTGGGTCGCGAGCCTGCCGGTCGCCAGCTCGACGACCGTGTCGGCGGCCGCCATGTCGGCGTTGCGCCGCATCACGAAGAAGTCGTGCTCCTGGTCGGCCTCAGGCTTGGTCGGAGGCGGATCGCCGTGACGGACGGCGTGGGCGGCACTGACGATCATCGACCGCGCCGACTGGCGGAAGACGTGGGTCAGGCGGGTGACCGGGACGGCGCCAGACTCGATCAGGTCGGCAAACGGCTTGCCGGCACCGATCGGCGGCAGCTGATCGGCGTCGCCGACCATCACGACAGCTGTGTCCTCGGCGACCGCGTCGAACAGCATGCGCGCGACGTCGAGGCTGAGCATGCTCGACTCGTCGACGACCAGCAGGTCGCACTCGATCGGGAAGCTCGGTCCGCGTAGCGGACCCTCCTGGGGGATCCACTCGAGCAGGCGGTGGATCGTCGTCGCCGGGTGGTCGGTCGCCTCCTCCAGGCGCCGCGCCGCACGTCCGGTCGGGGCACACAGCGCGAGCGCTAGGTCGGCGCGGTCCGCGAGCTTGGCGATCGTCCGCACCAGCGTCGTCTTTCCCGTGCCCGGTCCACCTGTGACGACCGAGAGGCGACGCGTGAATGCCGCCTCGACGGCGGCGTGCTGCTCGGGGGTGGCGCCGCTGTCAGAGCCGCCGCCGGCGGCCTGGGCCGTGGCTAGCCGGTCGACTGCGTTGCTGAGCCAGTCAGGTGCTGGCGTCTCGGCCACCCCGGCGAGCCCCGCGAAGTCGTCGGCGAGCGCGGCCTCGGCCTCCCACGTCGCCGGCAGCGCCGCACGGTCGCCTTCCACGGCCAGCGCGTGGGTCGCGCCGAGATCGCCGATCAGCCCGTCCGGCAGCGGGCCGACTAGCTCGGCGGCGCCGCGACGGAGCTCGTCGAGCGGTAGGTAGGTGTGACCGGCGCGCCGCTCGGCGGTCTGCAGCACGTGGATCAGCGCCGCGCGGTAACGCGCCGGAGAGTCGTCGGCGACGCCGTGGGCACGGGCGATCGCATCGGCGGTCTCGAAGCCGATGCCGTGCTCCTCGGTCAGCCGGTAGGGGTCGCTGCGCACGATCCCGACTGCGCTCGGACCGTGGCGCTCGTGCAGCGGGGCGGCTAGCCAGCCGGCGCCGTGCGGGGCGAGCAGGACGTAGAGGTCGCGCAGTGCACGCCGCTCGCGCCAGGACTCGGCGGCTGCGGCAGCCGCGCTCGCGCTCATCCGCGGCAGCGCGCTGAAGGCAGCGTCGGGATCGGCGTCGATCTGCTCGAGCACCGTCAGCCCGTAGCGGTCGACCAGCTGCTTCGCCCGCCGCTGGCCGATCCGGCTGATCGTCGTCAGGTACTTGAGCGCGCCGGCCGTGTCGTCGGGATCGAGCTCATAGGCGGCCTCGGCCTGGACCTGCAGCCCGTAGCGGTCGTGTTCGGCCCAGTGGCCGACGACACGTGCGCGGTCGCCCTCGGAGAGGTGGGCCACCGGTCCCGCGACCGTGACGTCGTCGCCGTCAGGTGCCTCGACCGACAACACCGCGAAGCCGCCGTCAGGTGCCGCCCAGCGGACGTGACGGACACGGATCTCCGCGTCGAATCCGTCCTCGAGCAGATTGGGCATACTCGAATGGTGATGAGTTCCCCGGAGGCGAAGAACCTCGAAGCGATCTCGAAGGCGATCGACCGGCACGAGCTCGCCTGCGAGTACCCGACGCTGGCGATCCTGATGAACCCGTTCGAGGTCGAGCGGCTCGGCTGGGACGAGATCCGCGGCGTTCCCGTCCGTCCGGACGAGAAGATCGGCACTGGGCGCTTCGAGATCCTCTGCGCCGGCGACGGGGAGGAGCCTGAGCTCGAGGAGTCGGTCGAGGCGGTCGCCGAACAAGACCGGCCGCTAGTCGTTCCAGTGGGTAGCCCCAACTAGCCTCGCTCCCGGCTAGTCTCCCGGCTCGTGGCGAAGCGGCGAGTCAACCCTCCCATCGAGCTGCTGCACGAAAAGCGGCACAAGATCTTCGCCGTGATGATGATCGGGTGGGCGATGAGCCTGCTCGATGTTTCGATCGTCAACGTGGCGGTCCCCGAGCTGCAGCGCGAGCTCGACACCGACGTCAACTCGATCACCTGGGTAGTCAACGCCTACAACCTGGCGTTCGCGGCGCTGCTGATTGCCTCGGGCAAGCTCGCCGACCAGTTCGGGCGGCGGCTCTTCTTCATCATCGGCATGGCGGTCTTCACGGTCGGATCGCTCTGCTGCGCGATCTCGCCGTCCGCCGACGTGCTGATCGCCTCGCGGGTGCTCCAGGGCGCCGGCGCGGGCATCCTGGCGCCGCTCGGCTTCGCGATCACCGCCGCCGCCTTCCCGATCCAGGAGCGCGGCAAGGCGCTCGCGACGATCGCCGTCGTCGCGCTGGTCGCGTCGGCCTCCGGCCCGGCGATCGGCGGTGCGATCGTCGAGTTCTTCAGCTGGGAGTGGATCTTCATCATCAACATCCCGCTCGGCATCCTCGGGATCGTGCTGGCGCGCCGGATCTGGCCCGAGACCTACGACCTCGACGCCGACCCGCGGATCGACTTCCTCGGCATGACGCTGCTCGCGCTGGCGGTCTTCTGCCTGACCTTCGGCCTCGCCGACGCCAACCACCGCGGCTGGACCGACGGCCTGACGCTGTTCCTGCTGCAGTCGTCGATCCTGCTCGGAATCGGATTCGTGCTGTCGCAGCGGCGTGACGGCGCGATGATCACGCGCAGCCTGCAGACCAACAAGCAGTTCGTCGGGGCGAACATCGCGATGCTGCTGTTCGCGGCGGGCGGACTCGGCGCGATGCTGCTGATCTCATTGACCTTCGTCAACCTCTGGGGCTTCACGATCTTCGAGTCGGCGCTGGCGTTGCTGCCGATTCCGATCACCGGCATCCTGGTCTGGCCGCGGGTCGCCAAGGCGGCCGACAGCGCGCCGCCGCGCGAGCTGGCCGCCCCGGCGCTGCTGCTGATGGCGGTCGGCCTGCTCTGGTTCTCCTTCACGCCGTCGCTGTGGGAGGGCTGGGTCGACTATCTGACCGTCTTGCCCGGCCTGGTCCTGATCGGCATCGGCATGGGAACTGGCTTCCCGACGATCAACGTTGGCGCGATGGGCGCCGTCCAGGGTCAGGAGCTCGGCCTCGCGTCGGGCATCCTCAACACCTCGCGCCAGCTCGGCGTGGCGATCGGCGTCGCGCTGCTGGTCGCGACCTTCTCGCAGACGCTGCACTGGCACACCGACTCGGCGGTCGACGACGTCGCCGACATCGCTCAGGAGTACCAGGTCCCGCCGGCGATCTTCGGCGGCTTGATGCACCAGGACATGGCGGTCTTCGCCGGCGGCGCGAGCGACCGCGTCGATCCCGCCGCCGGCTTCGACACGCAGGTCTTCCGCCGTACCGCGGGCGCCGCGCGCAACTCGTTCGGTTGGGCCTTCCGCATGGCGATGTTGCTGGTCCTGCTTGCGATTCCGTTCAGCTTGACGATGCTGCGCTCGCCCGCCCAGGCGCGCGCCGCCGCGATGGCGGCGATGCAGGCCGCTCAGCAGCAGCCCGCCGAACCTCGTGCCGGGCCGGAGCAGTCCGCCCGTCGCGGTCCTGCGGGACCCCAGCCAGCGGGCTAGGGTTCTCGCAGCACCGGGGGGCCGCTTTCGCATCGCGTCAAGACCCTCACGAGGAGGAACTGATGAAGCTGATCGGAGTTGGATTCGGCCGTAGCGGCACGATGTCGCTCAAGGGAGCGCTCGAGCAGCTGGGGGCAAACCCCTGCTTCCACATGATCGACCTGATCATGGGGGAGAACAAGGAGCGCGACCTGCCCTACTGGAAGAAGATCGCCGACGGCGAGCCCGTCGACTGGCACGAGGTCTTCGACGGCTGGGAGGCGACCGTCGACTGGCCGGCCGCGGCGCGCTGGCGCGAGATCGTCGATGCGTTTCCCGACGTTCCCGTGCTGCTCAACTATCGCGACTTCGACGGCTTCTACAAGAGCTGTCAGAACACGATCCTCGCTGTCAAGCAGGCGGCGATGGCCGGCGAGCTCCAGCAGGACGCCAACCGCGAGCCGCCGTCGCCGGTGCTCTGGGAGGTCATCGAGAAGCTGATCTGGCAGGGCGACTTCCAGGGCCGCTTCGAGGACAAGGAGTGGGTGCGGCAGATGTACTACGACCGCATCGAGACGATCAAGAACGAGGTCCCGTCGGACCGCCTGATCGTCTGGGAGCTCGGCAAGGACGGCTGGGGACCGCTCGCCGACGCGCTCGGCGTGCCCGCGCCCAACGAGCCGTTCCCGCACCTCCACGACACGAACGAGTTCCGCGCGGAGTTCGGTCTGGCGCCCGTCGGCGCTTAGTTATCGGGTAGCGGCGCGAGAGGCGAGCCTGGCAAGGAAGCAGGCCCCGTTGCGTGCCTCTGGCACGTGAGGGGCCGATGACGCCGCCAGGCGACGCCTATCGCGTCGCTAGATCCGGGATCGGGCCGAGGTTGGGCTCTATCCCGTGCGTCTCGTGGGCGCGGAAGTTGCTGAACAGGCGGTGGTCGGGACCGTGGTAGTCCGACGAGCCGGTCGCCAGCAGCCCGAGCTCTGAGCAACGCTCCGCAAGCAGCCGCACCTGGTCCTCGGTGTGGGTGACGTAGAAGACCTCGACGCCCTCGACGCCGCGGCCCCGCTCGCGGACGATGCGCTCGACACGAGCTTCGACATGGGCCCCGGCTCGCTCCGCCGCACGCTGCTGCACATCGAGGCCGAGGAGTTCGACCGGCGTCGCCGGACCGGCTTCATCGACCTGCT
>CAMLNW010000176.1 GCA_946481495.1 uncultured Actinomycetes bacterium | reverse complement strand
GTCGGGCAGGACACGGCGATCTTCGCGGCCGTCCCGGCCCCGCCACCCGGTGGCGCCGCCACGGTCGACAAGCCGCGCCGCTGGCCGGCGATCGCGCTAGCCCTGCTCGTGCTCGCGCTGGTTGCCCTGATGGCCTGGGTCTTCACGCGCCCCGAGCAGATCGACGTGCCGAAGGTCACCGGGATGCAGCTCAGCGAGGCGCGCGACCGGCTCGACAAGGCGGGCTTCGAGAAGGTCGCGGTCGAGCGCGAGCGGTCGCTCGCGACGCTCGACCAGGTGCTGCGCCAAGACCCCGATCCCGGCGAGCAGGCGGCGCGCGGCGACACGATCACGCTGGTGGTGTCGAGCGGCCCCGGCGAGGTGACGGTGCCGTCGGTCAGCGGGCTGACGCAGGCGCAGGCCGTCCGCGTCCTGCGTCGCGCCGACCTGCGCGTCAATCCGACCGAGCGGGCCTCGGCGACGGTCGACGAGGGCCTTGCGATCGGTACCTCACCGCGCGAGGGTGCCTCGATCCAGCGGCGCTCGAACGTGCGCCTGTTCGTCAGCTCCGGGCCTGAGCAGGTCGACGTCCCAGACCTCGTCGGGCTGTCGCTCGACTCGGCGACCAAGCGCCTCGACGACCTCGGCCTGACCTACCGGACGGTGCGTGAGCCGTCCGATCAGCCCGAGGACGAGGTGATCGCCCAGGACCCCGGCGCCGGCGCGACGCTCGAGCCCGGCGGCCGCGTGACGCTGACCGTCGCCGAGCCCGTAGAGCAGGTTCCGGTCCCGTTCGTCGTCGGGCTGTCGCAGCAGGACGCGCTCAACCAGCTGCGCGCCGACGGCTTGAAGGGGTCGGTTCGCCAGCGCGACGTCGACGACGAGAGTCAGGATGGGGTGGTGCTCGAGCAACGCCCGAGCGGGGACACCGGGGTCGACAGCGGCAGCACCGTCGTCCTGGTCGTCGGTCGCTTCGTCGCACCGACGCCGCCCCCGACGACACCGGACGAGTCGCCGTGAAGGTCGCTGTCCTCGGTGGCGGGCCGTCCGGCGAGCACGACGTCTCGCTGAGCTCGGCCGAGGCGATCGCGGCTGGCCTCGAGCAGGCGGGGCACGCGCCGTTGCGTGTGACGATCGACCGCGACGGCCGCTGGTCGCAGGACGGCGCGCCGGTGACGCTCGAGCCGGCCGGCGGTCTGCTCGGCTGCGACGTCGCCTTCCCGGCGCTGCACGGTCCCTATGGCGAGGATGGAACCGTCCAGGGCCTGCTCGAGACGCTCGCCGTGCCCTACGTCGGCGCGGGCGTCGCGGCGAGCGCGATCTGCATCGACAAGATCCTCTTCAAGGATGCGATGGCTGTCGCCGGCATTCCACAGGTCGGCTACGCGGCCGTCCGCAGGCCCGACGTCCCGGGTGCGCCGATCCCCGACGCGGACATCGACCGCGTCGCCGCGCTCGGCCTGCCGGTCTTCGTCAAGCCGGCCCGGCTCGGCTCCTCGGTCGGGATCTCGAAGGTGACCAGCGCCGCCGAGCTTCCCGCGGCGCTCGCCTCCGCCTGGGAGCACGACCCGCTGGCGATCGTCGAGCGGATGTCGCACGGCCTCGAGATCGAGTGCGCGCTGCTTGGCAACTCCGACCCCGAGGTCTCGGTAGCCGGCGAGATCGAGTTCGACGCCGACTGGTACGACTACGAGGCGAAGTACACCGCCGGTGGCATGCGCCTGATCGTCCCGGCGCGGATACCGGCCGACGTCGCCGACCGCGTCCGCTCGCTCGCCGCCGACGTCTTCCGCCGCGTCGACTGCGCCGGCCTCGCGCGCTGCGACTTCTTCGTCGAGGATCCCGACGGCGACGCCCGCATCCTGATCAACGAGCTAAACACGATGCCCGGCTTCACCGCCACCTCGGTCTTCCCGAAACTCTGGGACGCCAGCGGCGTCGCCTACTCCGAGTTGCTCGACCGGCTGCTGGCGCTCGCCGTAGCTCGCTGACGGCGAGCTACGGCGCGTTAGCGCCGGTGACAGTCAGGCTTGGGAATCTCCAATGGCCATCCTCCCGAATGACTTGGGCAAGCGCCAGTCCGCTGCCGTGTTCACGGATGACGACGGTGCCCCAACCGCCGCGCAGTCGAACCCAGGCGATCTTAGGGATAGGGGAGGCTTTCCTTGTCGCTTCCACGCCCGCGGAACAGCTGCCCGCGCTTACATCGAGCTCCTGGCGCATGGCTGACGAGAGCATCTCGCAGACCGTGTCGTAGTCACCTTCCGAGAACGCCTTCTGAAACTCCCAAGCCAGTGCGCCCACCCGGCGCTCGTTCGGCGACTGCGGTCGCTCCGCCTTCGGCGGATGCTGTCTGTCTGATTCCTCGCTTCCGCTTCCCCCGCACCCGACCAACCCAATGCACAAGGCTGCTCCGAGCCAGCGGACCATGCCGTGCGTGGGCTTGCTAGATAGATCCATCCCGTCCCTCCTCGGGTCCGACCAACCCTATCGCCGGTGGACTCCGCACAATAGGGGGCAGTGATCGGCACCCTGCTCAACGACCGTTTCCGCCTCGAGGAGAAGATCGGCGCGGGCGGGATGTCGACGGTCTACCGCGCCTACGACACGACGCTCGAGCGCTGGGTCGCGATCAAGTCGATGCATCGCGACATCTCGACGGATCCCGATCAGCTCGAGCGGTTCCGCCGCGAGGCGCGTGCGGTGGCCCGGCTTAACCATCCGCACGTCGTCACGGTGATCGACTTCGGCGAGGACGACGGCTCGCCGTACATCGTGCTCGAGCTGGTCGAGGGCGAGACGCTCAAGCAGCGGATCAAGCGGATGGGCCGGCTGCCGGTCGACGAGGCGGTGGCCTACGCGATCGAGATCGGCCGCGCGCTATCGGCGGCGCACGCCGCCCACCTCGTCCACCGTGACGTGAAGCCGCAGAACGTCCTGATCGATCGGGAGGGGCGCGCCAAGGTCACCGACTTCGGCATCGCCCGCTCGCTCGAGGTCCACGGGCTGACCGCCACCGGACGCGTGCTCGGAACGACCGACTACGTCGCCCCCGAGCAGGCGCTCGGCCACGAGGTCACCGAGCAGTCGGACGTCGCGATGAAGCACGTCCAGGAGCAGATGCCGGACATCCTCGTCGCGCGGCCCGACGTGTCGTCGGCGCTGGCGTCGGTCGTCGACCGCGCCACCGCCAAGGAGCTCGGCAACCGTTATGCGACGGCGGACGACTTCGTTCACGACCTCGAGCAGGTGCTGGCGATCGAGGCCGCCCGCGCCGGCGAGACGACTGGCGAGGCGACGACGGTCCTGCGGACGTTGCCGGGCGACACCACGGAGTTCGCCCCGCTGCGGTTGCGCCGCCCGCGGCGCTGGTTGCTGTCCGTGGTTGCGGTGGCGCTGCTGGCGGCGGGCGTGCTCGGCTATCTCGCCACCCGCACCGAGCGCGGACCCGGCGGCAACGAGGCCGTGGGAGGCGCGGGATTGCGCGCGGTCGCGCTCACCGGCGGCGCCGCCCACGACTACGACCCCCAGGGCGACGACGACGAGTCGTCCGAGGCGACGCAGTTCGCGGTCGACGCGAACCCCACCACCGTTTGGGACACCGAGACCTACGAGGTCGGTTTCGAGGGCGCCAACAAGGAGGGCGTCGGGCTCTATGTAGATGCGGGAGCGTCGGTCGCGGCGCGGCAGGTCGACGTGACGACCTCGACGCCGGGTTTCACCGCCGCGGTTTACGGCGCCAACGACGTGCCCGACGACATCGACGGCTGGACGAAGCTCAGCAGCGACTTGACGATCGGCGCGGAGCAGGACATCCCGCTCGACACCGGTGGCCAGAGCTTCCGGTACTACCTGCTCTGGATCACGGAGCTGCCGGAGGACGGCAAGGCCGCGATCAAGGAGCTGTCGGTCCTCAAGTAGCGCCTTTGCGCGGCCATTCCGGCGCCGCGTTCCGTATACATCCACGTCTCTGTAGGTCTGTAGAGCGGCGCAGGATGGATTAGTCCTGGCGGGCCGGGTTTGCAGGCGAAACAGTCCTGCCCGTGGCCGACCCGCTCCCCAAGTTCGCGGCGAACGTTCGCCGGTTGCGCCTGGAGAAGGGCCTGACCCAAGACGCGCTCGCGCAGGGAGCTTCGATGGATCCAGCGGAGATCCGGCGGATCGAGTCGGGGCGCCGCGACCCTGGAGTTCGCGTTCTCTCGCGCGTTGCGGCCGGTCTCGGCGTGAAGCCGCTCGAGCTGCTCGACGGCGTCGGCTAGTCGACGACTGCCAACCCCCGCCGCCGCAGCGCCACGATCGCCGCATCGTCGCTCAGCCCGCGTGCCCACGCCCGCACGTCGTCGTGCACGAGCTCCGTCAAGGTCTCCGGCTCGCGCGTCATCGCCGCCGCGTCGACGACGATCTGTCGCAGGCCATCCGTTCCGAGCAGCTTGCCTTCGCGGCGGGCCTCGAGGATGCCGTCGGTGAAGCCGAAGAGGATGTCGTCGGTTCCGAGCTCGAGCTCGTGGACGACATAGCCGGGCACGGGGTCGATGCCGAGCGGCAGGCCGCCTGCTGTCGCCTCGGAGAGGTTGCCGTCGGAGCGCAGCACGAGTGGCGCTAGGTGGCCGGCATTCGCGTAGCGCAGCTTGCGCTGTCCGAGCAGTCCGAAGAAGGCGGTCACGAAACGGTCGCTCGGCAGCCGGCTGTAGAGCATCGTGTTGACCTGCTCGAGCACCTCCGCCGGATCGTTGATGTCCCAGCTGCGCGCCTCGATGAAGAAGCGCGCCATCGCGCTCAGCGCCGCGGTCTCGACGCCCTTGCCGACCACGTCGCCGATCACCACGGCGACATCCCCGCCCGGCAGCGGCCAGGCGCCGTAGAGGTCGCCGCCGGTCGGCTGGTCGTCGGCCGGCTCGTACAGAACGCCGACGTCCCAGCCCGGCACGCTCGGCAACGCCTCGGGGACGAAGCCGTGGGTCAGCGTTCGCGCGAGGTGACGCTCCTGCTGGAAGGCGTCGGCGTTGGCCAGCGCCGCGGCGGAGATCCGCGCGACCTTCGAGATCAGCGCCAGATCGTCGCGGCCGAACTCGCGGCCGTCGTCGCGAATCAGCGACAGCACGCCGAACATCCGGGGGCCGAGCTCGATCGGCACGTGGACCGATGCTGGCGGACCCGCGGCTGAGACCGGGGTTCGCGAACGGACGACCTCGCCCAGCGTCGCGGCGTCGACCGTCGCGGTGCCCTTTCGCGCCACGGCCGCGAGCCGTTGCGATCCCGGTTGGACGCGGCTGAGCAGGCCATGGTCGGTGGCGAGCAGCTCGACCGCGTGCGCGACGACCTGTCGCTCCACCTCGTGGGGCTCGAGCGTCGCGGCGGTTCCCTCAGCCGCCCGCTTGAGCAGCAGCTCCTCGCGTGCGTGGCCGGCCTCGGTCGCAAGCAGGTCGGAGCGCTCCAGCGCCAAAGCTGCGAGGTCGGCGAGCACGGTGACGGTGTCGAGGTCGGTCTGCCCGAAGGGCCGCAGCGGATCGACCGACAGAACGATGATCACGCCGAGCGTGCGGCCGAGCGGTGTCCGCATCGGGCAGCAGATCGCCGAAGCGCGACGGATCATCTCCCAAGCCTGCTCATTCGATGCCGAGGTGATGATCTCGCGCGGATAGCCAGCGGCCTCCCAGTCCTCGAGCCGCGGCAGCAGCAGCGGCCGGCCGCGCTCCACCGTCGCCTCGGTCAGTCCGGGGCGGTTGCGGTCGTATGGTCGGCTGAGCGCGGGCATGAGCGCCTGGTGGAGCTCGGTCGAGGAAAACCACGAGGCGCTCGGTGCGACCGCCGACCGCTCGCGGTCGATCGACATCAGGATCGCCGCGTCAGCGCGCAGCAGCCGGCGCAGGTGCTCGAAGACGAGGTCGAGCGGGTCGCCCGGAATCCGCCGCGTCGGCGCGGCCGAGCTGCTCGGGCCGGCTGCGGCCCGTGTGGTGTCGTCGATAGTCGCCATCGGCCCCGCCTAGCTCAACAGTAGGGCCCCTCGACGGGAGACGCCAGTGCCTGTCGAGTGCTCAGGAGAGCTCGGATGCGGCGTCAGTAGTGCCGTCGGCCGCCGGTTGGCGTC
>CAMLNW010000175.1 GCA_946481495.1 uncultured Actinomycetes bacterium | reverse complement strand
GGCGTCGGCGGCGCACGATCAGGTAGATCACGCCCGCCACGATCGCCGCCGCGACGGCGTAGTCGACGTAATGCAGCGAGTCCTTCCAGTCCTCCCAGTTGTCGCCAGCGGCCTTGCCGATCAACGTCAGCATCAGCACCCAGGGGATGCAGCCGAGCAGTGTCAGCGCGCTGAAGCGCCAGAACGGCATCTTCGCGACGCCGGCCGGGAGCGAGATGAAGGTGCGGATGATCGGCAGCATCCGCGAGAAGAAGACGGTGGCATCGCCGTGGCGCTCGAACCAGCGGTCGGCCCACTCGAGGTGGCTCGGCTTGATGTGCAGCTTCTTGCCGTGCTTCTCGAGGATGTCGATTCGGCCGTAGTAGCCGATCGCGTAGGCGATCCAGGAGCCGACGAGGTTGGCGACCGAGCCGACGGCGACGGCGGCGAAGAGCGAGTACTCGCCGTTCGCGACGTTGAACCCGGCGAACAGCATCGTCGCCTCGCTGGGGATCGGGATGCACGCCGACTCGAGCGTCATCAGGACGAAGATCCCGGCGAGGCCGAGGTCCGCGACGACGTTGGTGGCGAACTCGACGATCGGGTCGGTGAGGGAGGCGAGCAGCACGAGAGGGGCGGTAGGGTAGCGGGCTTCCATGGCGGTCCCGCTCTTCGCAACCAGCCTCGACCGCCAGCTGCCGCGGATCGTCACGCGCCTTGGCGAGGTCGCCAACGGCGGCCGCTACATCCTCGGTCCGGAGGTCGAGGCGTTCGAGCGCGAGTTCGCGGAGCATCTCGGTGTGCGTCACGCGATCGGCGTCGCGAACGGAACCGATGCGATCACGATCGCGCTGCGGGCGCTCGGCGTCGGTGCGGGGGACGAGGTCGTCTGCCCGTCGTTCACCTTCTACGCGACCGTCGAGGCGACGATCTCGGCGGGTGCGACGCCCGTCTACTGCGACGTCGACCCGCAGACGATGTGCCTGACCGCCGAGACCGTCAAGGCCGCGATCACGCCGCGGACGAAGGCGATCGTCGCGGTCCACCTGTTCGGCAACGTCGCGCCGATGGCCGAGCTGCGCGAGCTGGGCCTGCCGGTGCTCGAGGACGCCGCCCAGGCGACGGGGGCGCGACTCGGCGGGGAGCGCGCGGGCGCGCTCGGCGACGCCGCGACCTTCTCCTTCTTCCCGTCGAAGAACCTGCCCTGCCTCGGTGACGGGGGCGCCGTGACGACCGACGACGACGACGTCGCGGCCGCGGTGCGACGGCTTCGCTTCCACGGCTCCGACGACAAGAAGACGTTCGTCGACGTCGGCTACAACTCGCGTCTCGACGAGCTGCAGGCGGCGGTGCTGCGGGTGCTGCTGCCGGAGCTCGACGGTTGGAACGCCGCGCGCCGCGGAGTCGCCGATCTCTACACGCGCGAGGGACTGGACCAGCACGTCGAGCTGCCGGCGCCGGTCGACGGCTGCGAGCACGTCCACCACCTCTATGTCGTCCGCAGCGAGCGCGCCGACGAGCTGGCCTCCGGGCTCGCGGAGCGGGGCGTTGGAGCGCGGGGCTACTACCGCACGCCGATCCACCGCCAGCCGGCGACCGCCGGCTATGCGCCCGAGGGTCTGTCGCTGCCCGGTACTGACGCGGTTGCACGGACGCACCTGGCGTTGCCGATGGGCCCGGAGCTGACCGAGGCCCAGGTCCGTGAGGTCGTCGCCGCGGTCGCCGACGTGCTCGGCTGACCGCCGGCCACGCCAGGATTACCGCACCGATGCGCGTCTGGATCGACCTGACCAACAGCCCGCACGTACTCGTGATGCGTCCGCTGATCGAGGCGATGCGGGCGGACGGGCACGAGGTCGAGGTGACCGCGCGCGACTTCGCGCAGACGCTCGAGCTGTGTGAGCGGCTGGGGATCGAGCACACGGCGATCGGGAGCCACGCCGGCGACAAGCTGACCGCGAAGGCGGCCGGTCTCGCCGGGCGCAGCTTCGCACTGGCGCGCTGGGCGCGCGGCCGTCGCTTCGACGTCGCGATGGGCCACGCCTCGAATGACGTGATGGTCGCGGCCAAACTGCTGCGGATCCCGTCCGCGACGGCGTTCGACTACGAGTGGGCGACGGTTCAGCACAACGTCAACTGTCGGCTGGCGCGCGCGGTTGTCGTGCCGGATGCGATCCCTCCGGAGCGGCTCGACCGCTACGGCGCGCGCGGCAAGCTGCGCCGCTACCCGGGATTGAAGGAGGAGTACTACCTCGCCGATTTCGAGCCGGACACGGCGGTGCTCGAGGAGCTGGGACTGGATGCGGCAGCCCCGATCGCCGTGGTGCGTACCCCGCCCGACGCCTCGCTGTACCACCGCCACGAGAGCCCGGTCTTCCCGCGCGTGTTGGAGCGACTGCGCGACCGTGCCCAGACCGTCGTGCTCCCCCGCACCCCACGCCAGCGCGAGGAGATCGACGCGATCGCGGGCGGCCGGTTCAAGGCGACCGCCGCCGGCAGTTCCCGCTTGATCGTCCCGCAGCGCGCGATCGACGCCCAGAGCCTGATCGCCCACGCCGACCTCGTCGTCTCCGGCGGCGGCACGATGAATCGCGAGGCCGTTGCGCTCGGAACGCCGGTCTTCACGACCTTCGAGGGCCGTCTCGGCGCGGTCGACGAGGGCCTGCTGCGCGACGGCCGCCTGCGTCGCCTCCAAGATCCCGAGGCAGTCGACGTCGAGAAGCGCACCGAGACCACGCGCGAGCGCATCCGGCGGAATCCTCGCGAGCTCGCCCAGATGCTGCTTTCGGCGGTACCCTGAGCCCCTTGCCCTCCCGCCTGACATCTTCGGTCGGCGTGCGTCGGATCGGCCAGGTGGCGGTCGATGCCTGCCTGGTGGCGCTCGCCTACTACCTCGCGTACGTGCTGCGCTTCGACGAGGGCATTCCGCCGCGCTACGAGGAGCTGCTGACCGACACGATCGTCTTCGTCGTGGTGCTGAAACTGGCGCTGTTCGCAGCGTTCGGGCTCTATTCGAAGCTGTGGCGGTTCGTCGACCAGGCCGACTTCGAGTCGATCGTCAAGGCGGTGATCGTCTCGAGCTTCGCCTTGATCGGGCTGAGCTTCCTTTTCTCGCCGGGCGACGTCGATCCGCCGCGCGGCGTGATCGCGCTCGACTTCCTGCTCACCCTGGCGCTGGTCTCGGGCGCCCGCTTCGCGGTGCGGGCGCTGGTCGAGCGTCAGCTGCGCCGGCCATTGGTCGCGCGCGCCACCAACGAGGTGCTGATCGTCGGCGCCGGCAACGGCGGCCAGCAGGTCGCGATGGAGCTGCGCCGCAACCCCGAGCTGTCGACCGCGGTGATCGGATTCGTCGACGACGACCCGCGCAAGCAGGGAATGGTCGTCGGCGGCTACCGCGTCCACGGCAGCACCGACGACCTGCCGCGCGTGCTCGACGACACCAAGCCCGACGAGGTCGTGATCGCAATCCCCTCGGCGCCCGGCATGCTGCGCCAGAAGGTCGTCACCGCCTGCCGCGAGCGCAACATCCCGGTCCGCACGCTGCCGACGACCTTCGAGCTGCTGTCGCGCGGGACCAACCTGTTGCGCCAGGTGCGCGAGGTCCAGGTCGAGGACGTGCTCGGCCGCGAGCCGGTGCGCGTCGAGGTCGACCGCGTCGGCGCCTACCTGACCGGCGAAGTCGTGCTGGTGACCGGCGCCGGCGGCTCGATCGGCTCCGAGCTCTGCCGCCAGATCGCGCGCGTCAAGCCGAAGCGGCTGGTGCTTGTCGACCACGCCGAGAACAACCTCTTCGAGATCCGTCGCGAGCTCGAGGACGACCGCCACTACGGCAACCTCGTCGCGGTGCTCGCCGACTGCAAGGACGCGACGCGGATGGGCGAGCTGTTCGCCGAGGAGCGTCCGACCGTCGTCTTCCACGCCGCCGCTTACAAGCACGTGCCGCTGATGGAGGAGAACCCGGTCGAGGCGGTGCGCAACAACGCCGTCGCGACACGGATCGTGGCGGCTGCCGCGGGCGAGTCGGGCGCCGAGCGCTTCATCCTCGTCTCGACCGACAAGGCCGTCGCGCCCGCGACCGTGATGGGCGCCTCGAAGGCGCTCGCCGAGTGGGCGATCGAGGCGGCGCAGAACCGCTTCCACGGCACGCGCTTCGCGGCGGTGCGGTTCGGCAACGTGCTCGGCTCGTCGGGCTCGGTGGTGCCGATCTTCCGCCGCCAGATCGCGGCCGGCGGCCCGGTGACGGTCACCGACGAGTCGATGACGCGCTACTTCATGACGATCCCCGAGGCGGTCCAGCTGATCATCCGCTCGGGCGACCTGACGACCGGCTCGCAGGTCTTCGTGCTCGAGATGGGCGATCCGGTGAAGATCGTCGACCTGGCGCGCAACATGATCCGGCTGTCCGGCAAGGAGCCCGACGTCGACATCGCGATCGAGATCGTCGGGCGGCGTCCAGGCGAGAAGATCCACGAGGAGCTGTTCGACCCCGGCGAGCGGCCGCAGCCGACGCCGGCCGAGAAGATCGTCGCGGCGGTCCGCCCGCGGCTCGACCCGGACTGGGTCGAGGGCGCCTTCGCGCGGATCGAGGAGCTCGTCTACAACGGCGACGCGGCCGCTCTGGCGAGCGCCGTCGCCGAGCTGTCGGCCGAGCGGGCGCTTGCCGCCGTGGACGCGGACTAGAGTTCACCAACTTCTTCTATGGAGATCATCCAAGAGATCGGCTCGTACGCGGGCTTCGCCGCCGTCCTCGGCCTGGCAGTGCTGTCCGCCCTCTACTTCTCGCAGGCGCGCGACGTCAAGCGGCTGCGCGAGTGGGCGGGCCGGGCGCCGGAGCGCGGACCGTCGCCGGCGGTGCCGGCCGAGCCTCGCGGTGTGGTGGCGCAGCCGGTCTCACGGCCCGCTCCGTCGCGGCCGATCCCGGGCGGGACTCCGCCGCCGGTGCCGCGACCGCCCGGAGTGCAGCCGGCGACGCCGGGCGCTGCCTCAGCCGCAGGCGCCGCTCCAGCGATCGCGCGCGGGCCAGCGCCGGCGACCCCCGCAGCCGCTGGCGCTGACGAGGGGACCGATGACGACCAGGACTTCAACGGGGACCAGGAGCAGGACATCACGGCGATGGACACGGTCGTGCATCCGCCGCCGCTCCCGCCGGATGACGACGAGGACGGCGATGGCGAGGAGACCGCTGCTGGCGCGGACGGCGAGACCGACGAAGGCTTCGACGACATGCCCGAGGACGATGCGGACGGCGAGCAGACCACCGGCGACGAGCCCGTAGTCGACGGCGACGAGACCGCCGTCTACCGCCCGGGTGACACCGGCGAGGCGGACGAGCTCGATGCCGACGATCCCGGAACGGGCGAGTGGCGTCCCGAGGACGAGCACTCCGACATCGACTTCACCGACGAGCACGACGTCGTCCCGGCGACGCCGGCCGCTAGCGCACCGCGCCCGCCGGTCCCGCCGCGTCCCTACCAGCGCCGCGGTGCCCCGGCGCCTGCGACCGGCTACGCCCGCGACCGCGGAGCGATCCTGCCGCCCTATGCGGAGAGCCGCCCGGACTCCGAGAACGAGCGCTCGTCGAGCAGCGCCGCCGGCCGCCGGCCGATACTGCTCGTCGTGGCGGCGATGGTCGCGATCGCGGTCGTCGCCTTCGGCGTCCTGCAGCTGACCGGCGGCGACGACAGCTCGGATGGCGGTGGCAGTGACGCCGGGCTCGCCACGGGCGGGAGTACCAGTGGCGGTGGCGGGTCCAGCGGCGGCAGCTCCGCGCCCCCGATCGACCCCTCACAGGTGACCGTGGCCGTCCTCAACGGAACCACCGTTCCGGGCCTGGCCGCCACCGTCGGCGACAAGATCGTCGGCGAGGGCTTCCAGCTCGGCACCGTGACGAACAACTTCGACCAGGAGCGAGCCGAGTCCGTCGTGCTCTACGCCCCTGGAGCGGAGCGCGAGGCGGCCGACGTGGGCCGCCGCCTCGACATCTCTCAGCGCGAGGCGATCGACGCCGAGAGCCAGGCTCTGGCCGGTGATGCGACCGTAGTGGTCGTCACCGGGGCCGACCAGAACCAGTAGCTACCGCGAGAGCGCTCCGCTTCACGTCGGGCGGTGC
>CAMLNW010000174.1 GCA_946481495.1 uncultured Actinomycetes bacterium | reverse complement strand
GGGCGGCTGGCCAAGCGGCGGTCTGAGTTCGAGCGGACCGTTTTCGCTCGGGTGTGCGCGGTTTCGGACCCTGTCGACGTTCGCGACCCCTCGTATTCGGAGGGGTTGCGTGGTGCGGTGTCGGTCGCGGTCGCCTACGCGCTGGATTGCATCGAGGACAGCGAGCCCGGCCGGCGGGAGATACCGACTGCGTTGCTGGCCCAGGCGCGCCACGCGGCGCGCAGCGGCGTCGAGCTCGACACGGTCGTGCGACGTTATGTGGCCGGCTATTCGTTGTTGTCGGAGTTGATGCTGGAGGAGGCTCAGCGCGCGGGAGTCGAAAGCGAGGACCAGCGCTGGCTGACCCGCTCCCAGGCAGCGGTGTTCGACCAGGTCACAGAAGCAGCCGCCGATGCCTACCGCGACGAGATATGCGCCCAGGCGCGGTCGAAACGCGACCGGCGCATCGAGAGCGTCCGCCGACTGTTGGTCGGCGAACTGATCGACATACCCGACCTCGACTACGACCTCGACGGCTGGCACATCGCAGCGATCGCCACCTCCCCAGACGCCGACGGTCCGCTCCGCGACCTCGCCGACGCGCTCGACTGCCATGCGCTGCTGCTGCCAGACGTGGAAGGCACGACCTGGGCGTGGCTAGGGGCACACGACAAGCGCGACCCATGCCATATCAACCAGATCGCCGAAGCGACCTGGAACAACGAGACCGCGGTCGCGCTCGGCGAACCATGCAACGGCCTACCGGGATGGCGCTTCACCCACCGCCAAGCCGCAGCGGCACTCCCACTCGCCCGCCGCGCACCCGGACAAATCACCCGCTACGCAGACGTCGCGCTACTCGCCACCGCACTCGCCGACGACCTCCTCAACGAATCGCTGCAAACCATCTTCATCGCCCCGCTGAACGAAACCGCCAACAGCAGCAACAACACGCTGCTCGACACCCTACGCGCCTACTACACCGCCGACCGCCAAATCTCCTCAACAGCAGCAGCACTCGGCATCACCCGCCAAACAGTCACCAACCGCCTCCACACCATCGAACAACGACTCCAACGCCCACTAGGCACTTGCACCACAGAACTCGAGCTCGCACTACGCCTGGCCGATTGCCCTTAGGCAGCGCCAGCCATGGCGGCGCCAAGGGTGCCGCCGGTCCCGTACTATGAGCGCCGGGTGATGGGCATGTTGCGATATCGGGTGGCGGCGCTGGTCGCCGCGCTGCTTGCGGTCACGGCGATCGGTTGCGGTGGTGGCGACGACGACGGCGACAAGCCGCAGGCCGCGGACGTCCCCGCGGGCGCGGTTGCGGTCGTCGGCGAGACGGAGGTCCGCAAGGCGGAGCTCGATCGGCAGGTCGCGATGCTGACGCGGCAGCAGCGGCAGGCCAACGCCAATGCTCCGACCGCCGAGCAGCGCAAGCAGATCGCGGCGCAGGCGCTCTCGCAGCTGCTGCAGCGTGAGGCGATCGAGCAAGAGGCCGCCGAGCGCGGGATCGAGGTTTCGAACGCGGAGGTGCGGCGCACCTGGAACGCGACGGCGCGGCGGCAGTTCAAGACCAAGCAGGCGCTGCGCCGCTTCCTCGGCGGCCAGAGGGTCGCGGACATCCTGGCTCAGCTGCGTTTGCAGGTCCTCTCCGAGCGGATCGCCGAGCAGGTCTCGAAGGAGGCGGGCGGCGGCAAGGCCGGCACCGAGGCCGTCAAGGAGTTCCAAGAGAAGTTCCAGCAGCGCTGGCAGGACAAGACGGCCTGCAGCGGCGAGTACGACCTGCCCAGCTGCGGCTAAGCCAGGCCGGGGAGAGCCAGCAGCCGCTCGAGCTCGGGCAGCGTGCGCTCGGGGCCGCGGTGGAGGACGGCCGTCATCCCGACGGCCTCCGCGCCGGCGCAATTCTCACGTAGGTCGTCGACGAAGACGCACTCCGCCGGCGTGACCCCGGTCCGCTCGGCGGCGAGCAGGTAGATCTCCGCCTGCGGCTTGTGCAGACCGACCTCGCCGGAGATGACGATCGCGTCGAACAGCTCGTCGAGGGCGGCGCGGTCGTAGATGTCGGCGCCGACCGAGTTGGAGATCAGGCCGGTGCGGATCCCGGACCGCCGGGCACGGCGAACCGCCTCGACCATCGCCGGCTCCGGGCCGATGCCGGCAAAGATCCGGTCCATCAGACCCTCGGCGTCTGCCACGCCGAGCAGCGGCGCCAGGTGCGCGCCGAACTCGTCGGCGCCGATCTGGGCCGTCTCCAGCTTGCGCAGCTCCGCCCGCGTCTCGGGGCTCGATCGCAGCAGTTCGGCGAACGCATCCGGTGCCAGCCCCTCCGCCTCGCAGAACGCCCGGAACGACTGGAAGACGTTGGTCGTCAGCACCCCTCCGAAGTCGACCAGCAGGCCGCGGATCTTCTGTTGCTCTCCCGTCACTCGGATGCATCCCTCGCGTTGCGGGAGTCTTCCTGATCGAGAGACCGGTCGGCGATCTGGAGGTGCGATCCACATTGGAGCGGCTCGACGGCGAGGTGGAGGCTTTGCGCAAAGCGACCTATGCGGAAGGTGGAGAGCGATGAGCGAGCCTAGACGATATGCTATGCGGGGATGTGCGACGTGAATATTGAAGACAGGATCTTTTGAGCTGCTAGGCGAGCAACTGCTGCCGTATGAGCTGCTTGATCGCGTGGTGGAGGAGTATGGAGTGCAGCGCTCCGAGGCGGCCAGGCTTACTCGCAAAGTCATCGGCGAGAGGGGCACCCCCAACCTCGCGGCCGCGCGGCGTCATATCGAGCGGCTACGTCACCTACGCGGCTAGCAGGAAGGTCGCTAGCCGGCGAGGGCGATCTCGTGGGCCTTCTCGGCGAGGACGGGAACGCCTTCGTCGAAGAAGGCCATGAAGGAGTCGTCGCTGTTGCCGGCGATGAAGCGCTCGTAGTTGCCCTCCATGAAGACGGCGGCCTTCCAGAGGGCGAGGGCTTGGTACCAGTGGAGGGCGTGCATCGAGCGGCCTGAGCGCTGCTCGTAGCGGGCGATCAGCTGCTCGCGCGAGGGGAAGCCCTGCTGGCGGGTGACGCCTGAGAGCGAGCTGAACATGGTGTCGTCGGGATCGTCGGGCGCGACCCAGGTGACGGTCATGTAGCCGAGGTCGGCGAGCGGGTCGCCGATCGTCGCGAGCTCCCAGTCGAAGACCGAGACGACGCGGGCGGGCGGATCGTCGGCGACCATCACGTTGCCGAGCCGGTAGTCGCCGTGGACGATCGTCGCCGGCGGCGACTCGGGCAGGTTCGCCGCCAGCCAGTCGCCGACCTCGGCGACGATCGGCAGCTCGCGCGTCTTGTTGTGCTCCCACAGGCCGGTGAAGCGCCGCAGCTGGCGCTCGAGATAGCCGCTCGGCTTGCCGAAGCCCTCGAGCCCGGCGGCCTGCCAGTCGACGGCGTGGATCTCGACGAGCGCGTCGATCAGCTCCTCGCCGATCTGCGCCCGCTGCTCCGGCGTGTCGAGCGCCGGCGGGATCTCGCCGGTGATGACGGTCCCGCGCACCTCCTCCATCACGTAGAACGGCACCCCGAGCACCGACTCGTCGTCGCAGACCGCGAGCACGCGCGGCACGCGCGCCGCGGTGCCGGCGAGTGCCGTCAGCAGGCGCGCCTCGCGCAGGACGTCGTGGGCCGAGGGTGGTAGCGGCGGCCGGGGCGGGCGGCGCAGGACGAACCGGTCGTCGCCGCGGCGCACGAGGTAGGTGACGTTCGAATGGCCGTCGCCGACGCGCTCGGCCTCGATCGGGCCTGCGCCGAGCCCAGCGCCGTCGAGGAACTCGGCCAGCGGCTCGCGCACCAGCAGCGGCGCCAGCTCCAGCGCGGCCGCCTGCTCTGCAGTCTCCACGATCTCCTCGGCTCCCATGGTGCGCATCCTCCCAGAGGTGCGCCCCGGACATCCGATAGGGCCGTATGGCCCTATACGGTACTAGGACCATGCCTCCAAAGAGGGTCACCGCTAGACAACTCAGAGCACATTGCCTTGAGCTTCTCGACGAGGTCGCTGAGACGGGGCGACCGCTGGAGATCACCAAGCGGGGTCAAGTCATCGCTCGGCTCGAGGCCCCGGACTCGGAAATTCGTGATCTGAGGGGCAGCGTCCTGCTCCATTTGACCGACGACGAGCTGGTCGATGCTTCGATGGGGCCGTGGGACATCGAAAGCTGACCGCGCGCCGTAGCACCCGTGTGCCCAGCTATTGGAACTTTCTCCACCGACTTGCTAGCCTTCCTCGTCTCGAAAGTCCACAAATTTGACTGGGAATAAGGGGTTATGACAAGGATTCGCATCACGAGCCTCATCGTGGGGCTGCTCGCGCTCAGCGCTCTGGTCGTCGCCGGTTGCGGCTCGGACGACAGCAGCGGTAGCGACGGCAGCGGCGGCAAGATCGCGCTGGTCGCCTACTCGACGCCGCAGCAGGCCTACGAGGACGCGGTGATCCCCGGCTTCCAGAAGACGACGGACGGCGAGGGCGTCGAGTTCTCGACCTCGTTCGGCGCATCCGGCGACCAGCGGCGCGCGGTCGAGGGTGGCCTGCCGGCCGACGTCGTCGCTTTCTCGCTGCAGCCGGATATGACCAAGACGGTCGACGCCGGACTCGTCGCTGAGGACTGGAACTCCGACGAGTACAAGGGCATGGTCACTGACTCGGTCGTCGTGCTCTCGGTGCGCCCCGGCAACCCGAAGAACATCAAGGGCTGGAACGACCTCGTCCGCGACGACGTCGACATCATCACCCCGAACCCCGCGACCTCGGGTGGCGCGAAGTGGAACATCATGGCCGCCTACGGCTCGCAGATCGAGCAGGGCAAGTCCGAGCAGGAGGCGCTCGACTTCGTCAAGCAGGTGCTCGCCAACACCTCCGTCCAGGACGACAGCGCGCGCGATTCGCTGCAGACCTTCGCCGGTGGCAAGGGCGACGTACTGATCGGCTACGAGAACGAGGCGATCCAGGCCAAGGACGAGGACATCGAGCTCGAGTACGTGATCCCCGACGAGACGATCCTGATCGAGAACCCGATCGCGGCGACGACCGACAGCTCCGACGCCGCGCAGAAGTTCGTCGACTACACGCGCACCGACGCCGCGCAGCAGCTGTTCGCCGACCGCGGCTACCGGCCGGTCGTGAAGTCGGTGCTCGAGTCCAACCGCGACAAGTTCCCGGAGCCGAGCGCGCTGTTCACGATCGAGAAGTTCGGCGGCTGGGACAAGGTCGAGACCGACTTCTTCGACGAGGAGAACGGGTCGATCTTCGAGATCCAGCGCGAGCTGGGGAACCCGACCGAGTAGGGCTGGGGGCGAGGCCGCCGTATGGCAGCCAACGACGCGACGGTAGCCCCGCCGCCGAGGGTGAGCATCCGCTCGCCCTTCGGCGGCGAGCTGCTTTCCAGGGGCGTGGTGACGCTATGGCTCACCGTCATCGTCCTGATCCCGCTGGCGGCCGTCCTCGAGCACTCGCTCCAGGACGGCCTCGGCGAGTTCTGGGAGGCGATCACCGAGCCGGAGTCGATCGCTGCGATCCGCCTGACGCTGATCTCGTCGCTGATCATCGTCGCGGTCAACGCGACGATGGGAACGCTGATCGCCTGGGTGCTTGTGCGCGACGACTTCCGCGGCAAGGGGATCGTCAACTCGCTGATCGACCTGCCGTTCGCGCTGCCGACGATCGTCGCCGGCCTGACGCTGCTCGCGCTCTACGGGCCGAACAGCCCGATCGGCGCCAACCTCGCCTACACCAAGGCGGCGATCGTGCTGGCGCTGCTGTTCGTGACGCTGCCGTTCGTCGTGCGCGCCGTGCAGCCGGTGCTGATCGAGGTCGACCGCGAGATGGAGGAGGCGGCCGCGTCGCTCGGCGCGTCGCGGCGGAGGATCTTCCGCAGCGTGCTGCTGCCGAACCTGACGCCGGCGATCGTCGCCGGCTGCGCGCTGGCGTTCGCCCGCGCGCTCGGCGAGTACGGCTCGCTCGTCCTGATCACGGGCAACATCCCGTTCAAGACCCAGGTCGCGTCGGTCTACATCTTCGGGCGGATCGAGAGCGACGCGCCGACCAGCGCCGCCGCCGTGTCGATCTTCCTGCTGGTGCTGTCGGTCGCGCTGCTGTTCGTC
>CAMLNW010000173.1 GCA_946481495.1 uncultured Actinomycetes bacterium | reverse complement strand
GCTCACCATCCTCACGCGAGAACTTGAAGCTATACGTGCCACCCTGGCCACGGCCCTGGCTATCGGAGCTGCCCGCGTCGAGCTTCGGCGCGAAGCGCTCCGAGCAATCACCGTCGATCACGGTGTCGCTGTTCTGCTCAACCGGGGCGGTACCGCTCCACGGCGACAGTGTCGACATTGACGTGCGCGGCCCGCAATCCTGGGGTGTGGCGAGCACACCCCGGCTACCGCCCTTGAGATCGACCTCCAACGAGTCGAACGGGACCCGCGGATTCTGGTCGAAGGTCGCCGTCAACCGACCGGTCGATGGATCGGCCACCGTAGAGCCCGGCAGCTTCGCCGACAGGCCGAGCTTGTCGTTGCGGACCGACACCCACAACCGCAGCATCTCCCCCGACTGCGGGTCGGTCGACTTCGGCTCGCCGAGATAGAAGTCCCCGGTCAACGGCTCGTCCACGACCGGCGAAGTCACCCGCACCGTCCCCAGCTTCGACCCGTCCGGACAATTCGGCGCGGTCAAGCGATGCATAGCCATCTGCTCATCCGTGCAGGCCTGCAGTCCTGTCGCCGCTGACGGGTTCACAGAGAACCCCTCGGGAAGCTCCACGACCGTCTTCTTCAAATGCGCGGTCGCGATCCCATCCGGATCGAGCAACCCATCCTGCGGCACGTCGAGATCGACATCAAGGCCCGCTGGAGAGTCCGGCGCCGACGACGTCGCCATCACATCCATCGCAGGCTCGAACGGCACCTGGTCGCAGTCGGTTGTCGGCGGCGACACAACCTCCCGACTCTTCCAGGCCGGATCGCTGAGATCGGGGAACCCATCGGCCGTCAGAGCACCAATGTGCGAATACGAATCGATATGAGCCCGCGTCACGGGGCCAGTCCCCGGACAATCCGTCGGATTCGTCAAGAACGGCGTCGAGAACGCACCCGGATCACCCGGCGCGTTGCAGCCGAGAAACAGCGGCGAAGGACCCACGCCACCTCTCTTGGCGCCGTAGTTGCAAAGTGTCGCGTACTCGACCGTTAGAACCTCGGGAGCCTGCGGTGCGAGTGGCGATATCGCGGTGATGCCGTAGTCGCCGTTGCTGCGCAGCTTCGGACGGACCACGAACGTCAGCGACGATATGGGCACAGGCCGGAACGCGAACGAGGCCGGGTAGCCGTCCTCGGAAATGATCCGAAACAGCGGCGACGCCTGTCCAAAGTCCTCCTCGGCGAGCGTCACGAAGACTCCACCAACGGCCGCCGATGCCGGACACGAGCTAGCACTGACCTGCGCGACGGTGCAAGGGTTCTCGACGGCGCGAGGATTGCCGATGAATCCGGGCGGCAGATCGAAGACGACGTCGCGGAGGTCAAGATGGGCCCTCCCACGCTGCTGATGCGGGTGCTGGCCGTGAGGCTGCTCGCCGCGCTGAATGGATGTCCGCCAGCCTGCAGGTAGTCGCCACCGGCCTGGTCGTATGCGCCTGCGGCCATGTAGGTGACATCGAATGGGACCATCGCACCAAAACTGAAGCTGTCCTGAGCGATCGCCTCGTTGGACGCGCCGCCGCCAAAGGCGGTGAACGTGGCTGTCGGGCTGTCAGGCGCAAACGCCGGATACACCCAGACCGGCAGCCTCAACGCCGGAAACGAGCCGCCGGGAGCGACGATGTTGGAGCTCGTGCAAAGCGACGCGCTGAAACGACAAGTCCATCCTGGGATATCAAACGCTGCGGCGCCGCCAAACTTCAGGCCAGTCGGCAGATCGATGGCGACCGTGGTCGTGCCCGATGTCGGTTCGGTACCGGTGTTCTTGACCGACAACAAATAGCTGAGGGACTCGTCGCCGCGATTGATTCCCGCAGGATCCGGGGTCGTGACAAACGGCCTCGCGGTGCTACCGCCGAGCGGCACCGTACCGTCAGAGACAGTCATCTCCGCAACGTCAGTGTTCGCCAACGGGCCGCCGCCGAAGGTGACTTCGTAGGAGAACGACTTAGCGGCATCACCGCCAAGGTCAACTCTCACCACCGTTACCGAGCCGCCGCCAATGTTGATCAACGGCAATGCGTTGAGCGCCGCCTGGACCTGTCCAGCCGTGGCGGTAGCGGCAAGATCGGACGTGGTGTCAGCACCAAACGTCAACCGGAACGTGCCGCTGTTGGAAAACACCTCCACCGCCTGGGTCTCATTCGCGATGTGACTCGCCGCCACTTCCAACGAGGGCGCCGCCACTGCAGACGCCGCATTGAAACCGAGGATCGCGAGTGCCCCGAAGGCGATCGCTGCACGCCGAAGGGCCACTAGAACGGTCTTCGACAAGCTCATGACTTCACCCCGGATAGAAGGACAGACGTAGTTCGCGTGCGAGCGCCGGACTGTCCGACTACGATCGACAGCCGCAGGCTCTTGCCGGCTTCGAGCCGTCGCCGTGCGCGTTCGGACAGCCGTACTTTGAGCGTTACCGCGCCAGCGTTGTCGGCGGGTTTCGAGGCGTGGCCGACTCGGACCCGTTTGCCGAGCCTCGCCCACACCGACACCGACACCAAGCCCGGGGACGATGCGCGAATCGATAGGGCAAGTCGCCCGGTACGCGACGCCTTTTTGCGCGCCCGCTTGGACAGGGAGGCGACGGAAAGCGTGCCGCGTTTCTGCGCGTCGGCGTTGCCGCCCCCCGTCGCGGTCCTGTCATCGGCCTGCGCCGAGTCGGCGCCGTCGCCTTGGCAGTCGTCGGCGAGCGCGTCGCATGGGTCAGGCGGTGGAGGCTCAATTGGGAACCCGCCACCGACACGGGCGTCGTAGATATCGGCGACGTTGTTGCCATCAGCCGGATCGAGACCAGCGAGCGTCACAAAGAACACATCACGCCCATCAGGACTGATCGTTGGCTCGGCCATAGCCCCATCGCCAGCTGGACTAAACGAAGTGCCTTCCGACCCGGTAGCGCCGCTTACCAACGACAACGTCCCCTCACGCCACATATAGGCGTCCGGAGCGGTGTTCTGATCGGCGTCGAGCAACGCCTCGCGCGTCGCGAACACAACCGTCGACACATCTCCACTCGCCGCACGGCCACGCAGCGGCGCATCAGCCAAGCTCTGCACATAGACCGACTGCAACCCACCCACAGCCACGCCAAGGTTCGCGTTGCCCGCACACGACAAACACAACAGCTCACCCGTCGCGTCCTCATAACGGTAGACATCCCGTGCGCTATCGACATCCTGCGGCAGCAGCGGCGCCGACGCGGTGAACAACAGAAACCGCCCATCCCCATCGATCTCACCGTTGGGCAACGCAAGCGCCGCATCGCCACCAACAAGATTCCTGGCATCTGTGACGTCGAGGCCGCCGGCTACGAACTCGATCCGGCCAGCGGGATGCTCGCCATCGCGCTCAAAGACATACATGTTGAGTTGCCCCGCCACAGGCGCAGCGCCGAGAGCATTAGGACCCGCCAGCACCCCGCGGGCGGTGAAGTACACCCGCGACCCATCCGCCGACATGTCATGCACATCCACCACCTGAGCGCCCTGACCCACATTCGGATGCTCACCGGCGACGACCTCACCTGCCGAAGCCTGTGCCAACGTAGGCTGACCCGCCGGCGGCGACTCGTCATACAAGTACAGATCCACCGTCGTGTCGTCATCGGCATCGACCAACTGCCTCGGGCTCACGAACGCGACCACCGAACCGTCGAGCGACGCGTTCTTGAACAAATCGCTGTTGCTGCCGCTGTCCAAACAGGGGTCGGTGCACTGCGCCGCCGACACCTGCACAGTGGTCGAATCATCAACCCGCTTGTACAAACGACGACGCTCTGTCGCCACGTTCCCTGCGCAGGTCCCGGTGCCAGCGGCGGTGGCGTCGGGAATAGCGGTGAAGTACACCACCGACCCATTGATCGACACAGCGCGATGGATCCGCTGCGGTGTCGGGTCGGACTCATCGAAGAGGCGGCCGCCGAGACCCGCACCACAAGCACCGCCGATGACAGCCCCACGCACCCCAGGGCTCGGATCGGTAGCACGATTAACGACCGTCAGACGCGAGTTCGCGCCACCCGCACCGGTAACCGCGTACAAATTGGATTGGAACCTAACCGGCACGGGAAGCAACGGCTCGTCGGGCAAGAGCTGGATCGTGCCCTGTCCGTTGCTCCACTTGAAGACAAACGTAGAAAGGTCGGCGGACCCGCCCACCAGCCTGTACTCGCTACCCAAAACAGCCGGTCCAGTCTGATTGATCGGCTGCAGTGTGGGGAAGGCTTCGGTGCGCCCGTTGTCGTGGATGAGGCCCCATCCGACCTCGCCGCGCTGACGACCCGCCCGCGTCGCCTCGGGCCACAGCGTCGTGGTCCCGTCGGCGGAGCTCATATACCACGTCCCCGAATAGGAACCGTTAGCAACGCTCGCATCTGGCACCCTCGCCGAAGTAGTCCAGCCCGAGGCGGTACGTCTTGCCGTCACCGGATTACTCGGCCCGGGCTCACTCTCAGGCTGATTGAACGTCTGCGCACTGAACCCGACCCGATCACCGTCGTCACTTATCGCCCCGATCGCCCAACTAGCTCCGAGGATCCCGATCCCCCAGCTGTCGCCGCGGCTTACCCACTCGTGGGCACGCTCCTCAGGTTGGCTGTAGGCAGCCACTATGCGGTCTTCGCCGGCGGTGGTGCCGGTGTCGTTGACTGCGACGACCCGGTAGTGGTAGCTGGAGTCGGAGTCCAGGTCCGCTAGTTGTTGAGCCACGACGATCGGTTGGCCGCCGTCGCCAGCGTCGGCGTCCTCGGTGACTGGGATGCTGGATCCGTAGTCGGTGTCGGTGCCGTACTCGAAGTAGTAGTCGGTGTCCTGGTTGTTGGGGTTGACTAGGCCGCGGATCGTCAGTTCGCCTGTGGAGCCGTCCCAGAACGCGTCAAGAGTCGTCGCTGAGGGCGCTGTCGGGTCGGTGGTGAAGTCACCGTCGGTTCCTGTCGAGGTCGTAGGCGAGCCGCCTTTGTTGGCGACCAGCCGCACCTGGTAGGGGCGGTTGGGCTGCAGGCCCGCGATGTCTTGGCTGACGACGACCGTGGCGCTGCCGCCGCCGATGTCGACGTTGGCCGCCGGTGCCTTGGTCCAGTTGGTTCCGTCTGGGGAGTACTCGAACCGGTAGGTCGTGTTGAGCGCCGGCTCGCCACCGTTGGGATTGACTGTCCCGTTCAGCGTCGCGGTCGTCGCCGTGACCGCCGTCGTAGCCTCCACCGCGACCGTCGGCTGGACCGGAGTGCCGAGCGTGTACAAGCGCGGAGTGCCAGTGACCGAGGTCAGATAGCCCGATCCGCCGCTGGCCTTGACCGCTAGCCCCCTGACAGAGTTCACTGCGTAGTTTGCGATATGGGTCTCGACCAGGCTTCCCGCAGCGTCGAACTCCAACACCCGCCGCTCCGCAACCGACGCCACCGGATTACCCTCCCCCGCAGGAAACGCCTTTACGACATAGACGTGGTTGTTGGTTGGATCGACCGCGACATCGGTCGGACTGTCGGTAACACTAGTTCCGCTTAGCGATCCAGTCAGACTGATCGCAGGGTTGAAGAGCGACGGAACCAGCCCACCCCCCGACGGGGTGAACTTCTGCACCCGGAAGTTGTTCCCGGGCGCCGCCGCGTCGACCGTGTAGATGGACCCATTGGTGTCTACCCCGACCCGAAGGTTTGCGGTACTGATACTTGCGTTGGCGAACTGGCCGACCCCGGCACCGGGAGTCCCGTTCTTGCAGACATCAAAATCCGTGGCTCGACAGATCTCGAACTGGTCGGTAGGGGTCTCGCCCGGACCGACGTTGACGACATCGAATCCAAAGGTGCGGACGAACTGGCCCGATGCGGTGAACTCCTGCACCCGGTTGCGGTTCCCATCGCCGACCACCACGTTGCCCGCGTTGAGCGCTCCAGCGGGGGCGACCGCAACGTATCCGATAACACCACCGAAGGTTCCGCCAGCTCCGTTGCCGATAGGTGCGGTGCCGCGTTTGCAGTCTGCTGCGGTGGTGCAAATCTCGAAGCTGTTAGAGCCCGTGACCGTATTCGCGACGGTGGCCGTCCCCGCCCCGCCAGAAAGCGGCGTGGCGCCGTTCGCTGCAGTGACCGGCGGCTGCGGGCTGTTCAGCTTCGTCCTCAAGGGGTCCGACACTGCCGCG
>CAMLNW010000172.1 GCA_946481495.1 uncultured Actinomycetes bacterium | reverse complement strand
CTCCGCAGATGGGGCCGAAGGAAGCGCCGACAATCGAGAAGAAGCCGATCAGGTTTTCGGCCACTCCGGTGATGGCCAGAGCGATCGCGATGCCCGCGGCCAAACCCGATCGCCGCACCAATGGCTAGGCTGCCGGCCGTGGACGTGATCGACCAGCTCGTCGCCAACAACCAGGCGTTCGCAGACTCGCTGCCGACGCGGCACCTCGACGTCCGCCCACAGCGCAAGCTGGCGATCGTCACCTGCATGGACTCGCGGCTCGACGTCTTCGCCGCGCTCGGCCTCGGCCACGGCGAGGCGCACGTTCTGCGCAACGCCGGCGGGGTGATCACCGACGACGTGATCCGCTCGCTGGCGATCTCGCAGCGCAAGCTCGAGACGCGCGAGGTGATGCTGATCCACCACACCGACTGCGGCATGCAGAAGCTGACCGACGACGGCTTCCGCGCCGAGTTGCAGGAGGCGACCGGCGTCGCGCCCGCATTCGCAATCGAGTCGTTCGCCGACGCCGACGCCGACGTCCGCCAGTCAATCCTGCGCGTCCGGCGTTCGGAGTTCGTGCCGCACCGCGATCTCGTGCGTGGCTTCGTCTACGACGTCGACACACACCGCCTGCACGAGGTCCACGTCGACGACGAGCGCTAGCGCGGGCGAGGCAGCAGCAGCGTCACCCGCACATGCTTACGCGAGCTGTTGCGGGCCGCGTCGGTGGCAACGATCGCGATGCGCGCCACCACGCTGCGCTTGGCCTTCAGCGCCTTGCGCGCACGCTTGCGCAGCGGCCTGGTCGTACGCAGGCGCAGGCGGACGCTGGTGTTGGCGCGAACGCGCCGAGTCGCACCCCGGAGCTTGACCGGAGCCTTGGCGGCGCGCGCCCTCGGCTTGGCCGCGAAGCGCAACCGGCCGCTTGCCCGCAGCGCGCAGCGCTCCGAGCAGCGCGCCGTGAGCGTGACGAAGCGACCGAGCCGCTGGCGCTTGCGCAGCTTCAAGGTCAGTCGCGGCTTGGTGGTGTCGCGCCCGCTCCTGGTCTGTGGAACCGGGATGCTCGAGCGTGGGCACTGCGCCGGGGCGCTCGCGTCCGGCA
This sequence comes from uncultured Actinomycetes bacterium, assembly GCA_946481495.1. The sequence goes on along the minus strand of CAMLNW010000172.1, from coordinate 5,093 downwards.
CCACGCGGTAGACGTCGGTCGCGGTGAGCGCGTAGGCGCAGCCACCGGCGCTCTCCCCGAATGACTGGAGCGAGGCGGTGGGAAGCGACGCGCCGGCCTGCCGTGGATCGCCACCCGCGGCGCCGAGGTTCAGCGTCCGCAGATCGCTCGCGCAAAGATCGCCGTAGAGATAACGGCCGATCAGCTCCGGGAGGTCGAAGTCGCGCACGACGTGACCGCCGATCACCGCGCAGACCGTTGGGCCGGAGTGCGGGTAGGAGAAGAACGGATCGGCAAGCGCAGCGTTCGGTGTCGAGCAGGAGCCCTCGCAGTTCGGCCAGCCGTAGTTGCCGCCACCGGAGGCCAGAACGTTCACCTCCTCGTTCAGGCCGCTGCCGACGTCGCCGACGACTAGCGCGCCATTCGGCGCGATCGACGCCCGGAATGGGTTGCGCAGGCCGAGCGCGTAGATCTCCTCGCGCGCACCGGGATTCGTCAGGAACGGGTTCGAGGCTGGTATCGCGTACGTCTGCGACCCGATGCCGTCGGGGTCGGGCGGGTCGATCCGCAGCACCTTGCCGAGCAGATTGGCGAGGTCCTGGGAGTTGGCGCTGACCGCGTTGTCGCCGATCGTGATGTAGAGCAGGCCGTCGTGCCCGAACGCGAGCTGGCCGCCGTTGTGGTTGTCGGCGCCGTGCGGCACTTTGAGTACCAGACGCGCGGAAGCTGGGTCGGCGACGTCGGGATCGCCGACCGAGCGGCGGTACTCGACGACGCGCACATCGCCGCGCATGGCGCCGGAATCGAGCGAGTCAGCCCCGAGAGCGGTATAGAAGGCATAGAGCAGGCCGCTCGTCGCATAGTCAGGCGCGAAGGCGATCGACTGCAAACCGCGCTCGCCGAGCGTGTCGACATTGGGGATCGACAGGAACGGCTGCGCCGAGACGACGCCGCCCTTGACGACTCGCACCGCGCCGGAACGCTCGACCACGAACAGCCGCGGGTCGTTGCTCGGCGCAGTCAGGAACATCGGCGACGACCCCCACGTCGACGCAGGCGCCAATGGAACCAGCGTGATGGCGGACGCGGAAGCGGGCACCAGCAGCAGAGCTGCGGCGACCAGCACCCCGGAGACGACCCCACGCGTCACGCGTCAAGGCTAGCCCCGCAACCGGCTTTCCAAACCTCGCGGTGGCAGTTCAGGCCACGGCTGCCGCGAGCTCCCAGGGCACCCCGGTCAACTCCTCCGAGACCTCCCACAGCTTGCGCGCCGTCTCCTCGTCACGAGCCGCCTTCGCCGGGGTCGCGATCTGCGGATAGCCGCGCTGCTCGTTGAAGCCGTCCGGGCCAACGTACTGCCCGCCCTTGACGTCCGGGTTCGTTGCCGCGTAGAGCTGCGGCAGCGTGCCCAGCTCGGCGTCCTGGGCACCGAGCGCGTTGGTGACGCGCATGATCGCCCGGTCGACCAGCGGCGGCTGCGCGAACTGGAGGTTGGTGTGCGAGTAGCCCGGATGGGCGCCGATGCTCTTGACGTTCGAGTCCGCGGCGCGCAGGCGGCGGTGGAGCTCGAGCGCGAACAGCAGGTTGGCGAGCTTCGACTGGCAGTAGGCGCGCCAGCGGCGGTAGCGGCCGGACTCGCCCTGGAGGTCGTCGAAGCGGATCTTGCCGAGCTTGTGGGCGTTGCTGCTGAGCGTGACCACGCGCGCGTCGTCGCGACCCTCGAGCATGTCGATCAATTGCGCGGTCAAGGCGAAGTGGCCGAGGTGGTTGGTGCCGAACTGGCGCTCGAAGCCGTCCGCCGTCTCACCGCGTGGCGACACCGCCATCACGCCGGCGTTGTTGATCAGCAAGTCGAGCGAGTCGTGCGTGGCACGGAAGCGCTGCGCAAACTCGCTCACCGACCGAAGGCTGGCGAGGTCGAGCGCCTCGACCTCGATGTTTGCCTCGGGCGCCGCCGCGCGGACGGTGTCGGCCGCGCTAGCCGCCTTCTCGGCATTGCGACAGGCCATCACGACGTTCGCCCCAGCGCGTGCGAGCTCACGCGCGGTGATCAGCCCGAGCCCGCTGTTCGCCCCCGTCACCACCGCCACACGACCCGCCTGACTCGGTATCTGCTCCGCCGTCCACTTCTCGCTCATCGATCCTCCACCTCTTCGCTTGCCCATCCCCTAATGTAAGAGACCCTAACATCTTATGTGAGAATGTCTCACATTGCCGTCCGGATACTGTCTCCAACCGCGATGTCGACTACCCGTCAGCGAGCCGCCTACCACCACGGCGACCTACCCGCCGCGCTCGTCGACGCGACGCTCGAGCTGATCGCCGAGCAGGGCACGCGCGGCTTCTCAGTCGTCGAGGTCGCACGCCGGACCGGCGTCAGCACCTCCGCCCCCTACCGCCACTTCGCCGACCGCGACGAGCTGCTCGCGGCAGCCGCCATTCGCGGCTACGAGGAACTGCGAAGCCGCTTCGAGACAGCGCTGGCGAATGCCTCGCAGCCAGCCGATCAGCTCGCCGCCGTCGCCTCTGCCTACGTCCGCTTCGCCGCCGAGCGCAGCGCGATGTTCGACGTCCTCTTCGGTGCCGGCCTCGACAAGACCCGCTACCCCGCACTGGGGGAGGCAGCCGAGGCGACACTCACCCTCGTTTCCGACGTCGCCGCACGCCTCGCTCCCGACGGCGACCCAGAGCTCGCCCTGCAACTCGTTTGGGCGATCGCCAGCGTCGCCCACGGCCACGCCGCCCTCCAACTCGACGGCGACGATCCCGTCACCGCCGTCGAGCAGCGCGCTGCCGCCGCCACCCGCGCGCTGCTGCGCGGCCGCAGCCTGCTATTCGAGTCAGCCTGAGCTAGCCGGCGCGGTCGCGTCGTCACCCGGCTCGACGACCGCCTCGACGCGGTCCTTCGGCAGCCAGAAGTGAGCGACGACGAAGGTGAAGACCATGATCCCGGCCATCACGTAGAAGATCGTCTGGGTCGCGTTAGCAAAGTCGTGCTGGACCGCCTCGAAGGCGCGCTGCGCCGCCCGGCCGCTGGTCTCGCCGAACGAGCTCGCGCTGCCGCCGCCCGATTGCGAGAGCGCGTCGGCGATCTGGTCGGCACGCCCTTTCGGGATGCCAAGCTCGCCGAGCGAGCTCTCGATGTTCGACCGGTTCTGGTTGATCAGGATCGTCCCGAGCACCGCCAGCCCGATGCTCGCGCCGAAGTTGCGCAGCGTCTGGTTGATCCCGGTCGCCTCGCCGTAGCGGTTGCTCGCGACGCGGTTGAGCGCGTCGGTGCTCGCTGGTCCCAGCACGAAGCCGACGCCCGCGCCGGTCATGACGATGTAGATCCACTGGTCGCCGAGACTGAAGTCGTCGAGGCTGCCGGCCCAGAGGTAGAAGCCGACCGCCGCCAGCGCGCAACCGGGTATCGCGGCGGCGCGGACGCCCTTGGCGTCGTAGATCCGGCCGCTCCACTGCGACGCGACGCCGAAGCCGCCGAAGAAGACGAGCAGGTAGAGGCCGGCTGCCGATGCGTCCTCGCCGAGCGAGATCTGGGCGTACATGCTCGTGAAGAAGAAGACCGAGATGAAGACCATCATCAGGAGGAACAGAACGCCGTTGGCCGCCGAGAAGCCGCGGTTGCGGAAGATCCTCACGTCGATCAGCGGATGCTCGACGGTCAGCTCGTAGCGCACGACCGCCACCAGCAGCAGTACGCCGGCGACGATGCAGCCGATCGTCGCGACGCTGCCCCAGCCCCACTGGCTCGCCTGTTGCAGGCCGAGCACCGCGAGCGCCATGCCCGAGGCGATCAGACCGGTCCCGGCCCAGTCGATCGGCGCCGCGCTGCGAGTGTCGGACGGCTTGGCGCGCGCCGTCAGGATCAGCGCGATGATCGCGACCGGCACGTTGACCCAGAAGATCGAGCGCCAGGTCCACTCGGTCAGGTAACCGCCAGCGAGCGGTCCGACCGCGGTCAGCGCGCCGGTGATGCCGAAGAACAGCGCGAGTGCCTTGCCGCGCTCGCCGATCGGGAACGTCGAGACGACGATCGCCAGCGCGGCGGGGATCATCATGGCGGCACCCGCGCCCTGGACGACGCGGAAGAAGATCATCCACGCCTCGGCGACGTCGCCGGTCGGCGTCGCGCCACAGAGCGCCGAAGCGCCGGCGAAGGTGACGACCCCGATGACCACCATCCTCCGATGCCCGGCAATGTCCGCCAGCCGCCCACCGAAGGCGAACAGCGCCGACAGCGACAGCAGGTAGGCGTTGATGATCCACTGCGTCCCGGTCGCCGACAGCCCGAGGTCCTTCTGCAGGTCCGGGATTGCCAGCGCGACGATCGTCTGGTCGATGAAGGTCATCGACACGGCGAAGATCATCGCCGCGAGAACCAGCGTCTTATTGCCGCCAGCGGGCATCGACGGAGACACTACGGCGCGGAGTGGCCGTCAGTCAACGCCGGGGCCAACGAGGAAGCGGCGCAATGCGCGGCGTGCGGCGGGGAGTCGCCGGCCCGCGTCGAGCTCGCGGATCGCGATCTCGGCGGTCATCGCGGCGAAGAGCTGGGCAGCGGCGGACGCGTCGCGCCAGTCCATCGCCTTGAAGCTCGGCACGGCGGACGAGGAGACGCGGTCGTAGCGGGCGGCCATCGGCGCCGACAAGTCAGGGTCCGAGCGCGCCTCGAGCGCCAGCGCCTTGACGGCTCGGTCCTCGAGGCAGACATCGAGATAGGCCTCGGCGCCGCGCACGATTCGGTCGGCGCCTGGCGGGGTTCCCTTCACCGCTGCCGCAACCGCCTCATCGACGTGAGCATGGAAGCGCGCGTGGAGCGCGTCCACGAACGCGGCGCGGTCGGTGAAGTGGACGTAGAAGGTGCCCTTCGCAACACCGGCGGTCGCCACGACTCGGTTGACGCTCAGGCCCGCGAGGCCATGCTGCTCAGCGACTGCGACGCCCGCGTCAAGCAGCACCTCGCGCGTGTCGCGTCGCGGCCGAGGTGCTGTCGGAGCGCTCACCCGACCAGCGTACCTGACCGGTCGGTCACCTAACTGACCGACCGGTCAGTCGCTGTGTTACGCTGACCGTCATGCACGCGACAGAGCATCGCTATCGGTCACCGCTGC
>CAMLNW010000171.1 GCA_946481495.1 uncultured Actinomycetes bacterium | reverse complement strand
TACCAATCAAGCGTTCGTAGCTCAATCGGTACATGGGTAGTCCACGGGGTTACCCAGGTCTCGAATGCCAGCCTTCAAGCCGACTTCGTGTCGGTGGCGGGATGTCCTCACGGACCGTTCGTTTCCTGGCGCCCAATCCGGCCTATCTAAGAGCAGCGGCCTTTCAAGCCGCAGATACGGGTTCGAGTCCCGTCGGGCGCACTAGCCATTTCAGCGACAGCCGTTCGGATCGACGTGCCAAGCAATCCATACGTATTCACACTCAGCGCCAGCTCCGGCGGCGACCGCAGCCTCACCACCCTGCGAGGCCATGCGATCGCCGACGCCTACGTGCGGTTTCGCCGGATGGCGGGCGCCGACGTGCTCTTCGAGCCCGACGTGGACGCGGCGACGGTCGAGCGCTGGGGACAGTGGCTGATCGAGCAACTCGAGTCCAACGGCCAGATCTACCAGCGCAGCGGCGAGGGGTGGCGCCTGCGCAGCGGCAAGCTGCACGAGGAGAGCGAGCGGCGGCTCGACGAGCTGAACGGCTGGGGCGACAAGGCACTCGCCGGTCAGCGGGAGCTGCTCGAGCACGTCGACGATCCGGGCGATTCGGGCGACGAGCTGGAGCAGAGCCTGTCGAAGCTCGCCGCCGCGGGCTGGAACGTCGACTCCAAGAAGGACAAGGGGCCGCCGACCGTCTACTTCGCCGCCGGCGACCTGCCGCTGGCGACGGGCGACGACTGGCGTGCGGCCGGTTCGCTCCACCCCCGCTTCGCCGCCGCCTTGGCGCTGCTCGTCGCGACCTTGCCGCCCGACGCGCGCGACGGCGATCCGCAGGCGCGGGCCGCCGATCTAGCGACCCATCTGCCGGCACTGGCGGTCGTGGGTGACGACACGAACGGCGCGTTGCTCGACCTGCGCACGGTCGCCAAGGCGCTGCGCGACGCAGGCGGGCTCGAGCTGACCGACGGCGAGCCGGTTGGTCCTGCGCTTCCGCACGGTGGGGTCAAGCTGCGCGCGGTCAAGCGCAAGCGCGCCGCGGCGACGAACGGGGCCGCTGCGGAGCCGCCAAGCGCCACCCCGGATCCCAGCGATCCCGACGCGCTGATAGCTGCCTACGGCGACGACGTCGTGCGCTTCGCGCTACTCCACACCGCGGCCCCGGCGAAGCGATTCGCCGCCACCGACGACATCCTCGGCTACGTCGCCGCGTTCCTTGCCGATCTGCGCGCGTTCGCCGCGTCGCGTCTCGACAGTGCGTCGTCCGGCACTCAGATCGACGCCTCCGACGGACTGCGGCGGCGGCTCGCGGGCTGGTGCGACATCGCTGTTGCTCGGAGCGCCGAGAACTACGAGCAGATCGCCCCGCACCTCGCCACCCGCAACGCGATCAGGCTGTTTGCGCGCATCGAGGATTTCGACCGCCGCGCGAATGCGGATCGCGGCGAGCAGGATTCCGACCGCGAGGCAGTTGGGATCGCACTCGCGGTGCTCGCCCGGCTGCTGGCACCACTCGCGCCGGTGGTCGCCGGCGAGCTATGGCAGAGCGCGGGCCAGGGCGGCGCGGTGGACGACGCCTGGCCCAGCCTTCAGCGCGAGCCGGCCGCCGCCTGACTCGCGCCGGAAACCACAGGGCCCCGGCGCTGGCGCCGGGGCCCTATGTACTCCAGGCGAGGAAATTTTTGTGAAGGGGCGGCGCCGAGGGCCTCCCCACCCATGCCGTTATGAGGCGTCGCGGCCCCGGGCGAGAGTCGGGGAGCTGACGCGACGGCACAGCCGATCTACGTGCTGTCGGAAGCACCCGGAGTCGGCGGCCTTTCACACCGCGGCTCGGCGCCGCGACCGCATCCAGATACTCGAGCTACGTAGATCTTCTCCACTTCCCCTTCCCTCCTTAGGGGGAGCAATGACCAGGAACCCTCCCGGAATTGCAGACACGAACTTACCGGCCAGCCGAGCAGGCGTCAAGCGATCCCGGCGCGATCGGCCGCATGTTCTGCCACAGTGCCCTCGTGGCGCCCTCGTGGCGACAAGCAGCCGCCATCGCGGCATGCGCGATGACCGCGACGACGCTGTCGATGACGGCGGTCGCCGACGCCGGCTGCGGTAAGACACGGCACTTCGCTTCGACCGCCGACGCAGGGATGGACCAAGCGCCGCTGGCGATCGGCGATTCGGTGCTGCTCGGCGCGGCAGAGGAGACCGCCGCGATCGGTTACGACGTCGACGTGCGCGGCTGTCGTCAGATGACGGAGGGGTTGGATGTGCTGCGCAAGCATGCGCGCGTCGAAGGCCTGCCACGCGTGGTCGTGATTGCGCTCGGGTCGAACTCTTCGATCAGCCGCGCCGAGGTACGGACTGCGTTGCGGATCCTCGGGCCCGACCGCATCCTCGGCCTGGTCACGCCACGCGAGGTACGCGGAACGCCATACACCGACGCCGCGACCCTGCGCGCCGCCGCCTCCAGCTGGCCGCGCCGGATCGCACTCGTCGACTGGGTCAGGCACACCAAGCGCCACAAAGGCATGACCTACTCGGACGGCATTCACCTGACCAACGCCGGTCAACGCGCGCTGGCGAACCTGCTGAAGGCCCCCTTGGCGCGGGTCGCTCCCGACGCCACGCCCCCATCCGGCGGCACCGAGGGCGGCGGCGCAACCGCACCATGAGCGACCTCGACGCGCTGGCGGTGGGCCGTCCAGCGCCCAGATCGCGCCAGCCGCGAAGCTGGCTCGCCGCGACGCTCGCGCTGCTCACGGCGACTGCCGCCTGCTGCCTGCTCCCGCCCGTCGCTAGCGCCACCGTGCTCGTCGTCGGCGACAGCCTGGGCGTCGGCACCGACGGGCCGTTGCGTGCCGCGCTGCCCGAGGCAGAGATCCAGTCCGACAACGAGATCGGCCGGCCGAGCGTCGCGGGAGTCTCGGTGCTGAGCAGTCTGCTCGGCCCAGAGCACGACACCGTCGTCTTCGACCTGGGCACCAACGACGGCAATGCGGCGGTGTCGGTCACCGCGGGCAGTCTGGCCGCCGCCCGTCAGCTGGCCGGCGACCGCTGCCTGGTGATTGCGACGCTCAACCGCCCGCCGCTCGCCGGCATCCCGATCGACGGTCAGAACTCGATGATCCGCGACTTCGCCGCCTCGACACCGAACGTCGTCCTGGTCGAGTGGAACGACGCCGCGGCCGGAACGCCGGGGATCCTGCAGGCCGACGGCGTCCACGCGACCAGCGCCGGCTACGCCTACCGCGGCGCCCTCTTCGCCGACGCGATCCGCAGCTGCCTCGGCGGCGGAGGCGGCGGCGATATCGCCCCACCGCCCGACGGACGCCAGGCCTCGTCGACCGATCGGCCCGCCAACGCCCGCCGCGCGCAGCCGAGCGGACCGTCTCTACAGGAGCGTGCCGCCACCGCCCTCGGCGACCGCCTCGCGGCCAACGGCGGCCCAATCGACATCGCCCGCCACGGCGCCGCCCTCTTCTCAGCCGCCGCAACCAGCCTCGGTCAGGTCCTCACCCCCCGCGGCCCCGAGCCCGTGCTCGGCGCCGACTAGCCGCCTACACACGATCCTCGTCGTTTGCACGGGCCATAACCAGTACAAACGACGAACTGCGTCTCGCATCTACTTGCGCGTGTTCTCAAGGCGTCGAGCGACATCGCTCAGCGTCGCGCGGACGCGGGAGCGCTCGTAGCGAATCTGCCCGTGGGTGAAGCGCAGAGGCGTCAGTCCCGCGCGGGCATGAGTCTGGTCACGGAGACGATCGCGCGCCTGCGCGGCCGGCGTGCGGTGGTAGCGCAACCCGTCCGTTTCGACGACCAGTCCCAAGCCGGGCCAATAGAAGTCGACTTCGAATCCGTTTACGTACTTGCTGGTGAGTGGACGCGGCAGACCCGCAGCACTAGCGAGCGGCAGGAACCAGCGCTCCAGCTCTGATGCGGTAAAGGTGAACGTCCGCCGGTCGAGGACGCTACGAAGAGTCTTGACGCCGGGGCGGCCGGCGAAATCCTCGAGTGCTGCTCGCAGTCGCTCCGGGTTGGTGAGGTCGCGCTTGTCGGCGGCGTTGATCGCGGCCTCGAGCTGACCGCGTCTGAGGCGCGCCGCCAAGTCGAGCAACGTGCGATGAACGGTGGTGACCGGCACGCCTTCATGCGTGGTCCGCTCGGATGAGGGCAGCGTCCGCTGGTAGATCGCAATGCTGGGCCGGCGGCGACGGACGTGGAGCGGCACCGTCACCTCTACCTGTCGCTCCCGCTCGCGGATCCCCCACAGTGAGCGGCGCTGTCGTGGCTGACGACCGCCCCCGTGCCACAGCTCATCGCGGATGCGATCCAGACGCCGTGACGTGACAGCTCAGGTCGCCCCACTGCGTAGATCCCGCGTTGTATGGGGTGCAGGCGGCCCACGGCCAGTCGATGCGCGATGGCCGCGGCGCTGTATCCGCGCGCGAGAAGCTGCTCGCGAGAGACCACACCGTGCTGGCGCTCGACCAGCTTCCAGAGGTCTCTCGAACGATGTTCGTCGTTTGTACGGGCCACCACCTATACAAGGGTGGATCTGAGTGAATGAGCCCCCCTGAGTAACCTCAACCCATGAGCGTTGCGAGCAATGAGCAGGTGGCGCTGGACGCCACCCCGAAGCAGCTCTACATCGGCGGCGAGTGGCGCGACGCAAGCGGTGGGGCGACGCTGCCGGTGGAGGACCCCGCGACCGGCCACACGCTCTGTGAGATCGCCGACGCGACGCCGGACGACGCCGCCGCCGCGCTTGATGCCGCATGCGCCGCACAGCCCGCTTGGGCCGCCCATCCGCCGCGCGAGCGTGGGGAGATCCTGCGCCGCGCCTACGAGGAGATGACCGAGCGCGCCGACGAGCTGGCGCTGCTGATGACGCTCGAGATGGGCAAGGCGCTCGCCGAGTCGAAGGCGGAGATCGCCTACGCGTCGGAGTTCTTCCGCTGGAACGCCGAGGAGGCGGTGCGGATCGACGGGCGCTACGCGACGGCGCCGAACGGCGCCGGACGGCTGCTGACGATGAAGCAGCCGGTCGGACCCTGCCTGCTGATCACCCCGTGGAACTTTCCGACGGCGATGGGGACGCGCAAGATCGGTCCGGCGATCGCCGCGGGCTGCACGATGGTCGTCAAGCCGGCGAAGCTGACGCCGCTGTCGATGCTGGCGCTCGCGCAGATCCTCGAGAACGCGGGACTGCCGAAGGGCGTGCTGAACGTCGTGACGGCCAAGTCGGCGAGCGACGTCACCGGCCCGCTGATCGAGGACCCGCGCCTACGCAAGATCTCCTTCACCGGATCGACCGAGGTCGGCCGCAAGCTGATCGAGCAGTCGGCGCCGAACGTCCTGAAGCTGTCGATGGAGCTTGGCGGCAACGCCCCGTTCCTCGTCTTCGAGGACGCCGATCTCGACGCCGCCGTCGAGGGCGCGATGGTCGCCAAGCTGCGCAACATCGGCGAGGCCTGCACCGCCGCCAACCGCTTCCACGTCGCGGCGCCGGTCGCCGACGAATTCGCCGATCGGCTCGCGGCGGCGATGCGCGAGCTCAACGTCGGCCGCGGCACCGAGGACGGCGTCGACATCGGTCCGCTCGTCGACAACGACACTCGCGACAAGGTGACCGAGCTCGTCAACGACGCGATCTCGAACGGCGCCCAGGCGCTGATCGGCGGCATCGACGTGCGCAGCGGCGGCCACGACAGCATGGCCGACGGTGACGCCGACGACGGAGCCGCCGGCCGCCTCGACGGCGCGGGCCACTTCTACGCGCCGACCGTCCTGAAGGGCGTTGCGCCCGGCTCGCGCGTCCTCTCCGAGGAGATCTTCGGCCCGGTCGCCCCCGTGATCGCCTTCGACTCCGAGGACGACGCGATCGCCGCCGCCAACGACACCGAGTTCGGCCTCGTCGCCTACGTCTACACGCGCGACCTCAAACGCGCCCTGCGCGTCTGCGAGGCGCTCGAGACCGGCATGGTCGGCCTCAACCAGGGCATGGTGTCCAACCCTGCCGCTCCCTTCGGCGGGGTCAAGCAGTCCGGCTTCGGTCGTGAGGGCGGGTACGAGGGAATCGAGGAGTACCTCGAGACGAAATACGTAGCCATCAACATGGACTGAGGGGTAGGATCGAACGCATGGCCCAGGTCGAGCATGCCGGTGCGGGCGATGATCTGTTCCCAGATGGGATCGAGAGCGGCGAGGGCA
>CAMLNW010000170.1 GCA_946481495.1 uncultured Actinomycetes bacterium | reverse complement strand
CCCTGCCGCTCGACGATGCTCAGCACGCGCGGCGTCCCCCACTCGGTCTTCGCCTCGATCCGCGCCAGACGCTCGCCGAGCGGCGCGTCGAGCAGCGTCACCGGGCGATCGACGATCGCAATCGGGTAGTGGTAGGCCTGCTCGGGCTCCGGCTCGGACGGGAACGGCTCGCCGAGCTCCTGCTCCTTCGGCTCGAACGGACGCGTTCCGCTGTTCTCGCCACTCAGCGACGTAGACCCGGCGTCGTCGCCGAGGACGATCACCGAGCCGAGCCCGATCGTCACCAGCACGCCGATCAGCGCCGCGGCGACAAGCGACCAGCGGCGTCCGCTCGTGGCGCTCGGCGGCGGCGGGCTGGCGGCGGCAACGGCGGGACCGCGACGGTCGAGCATGTCGAGGACCGCCTTGCGCTCCTCGGAGGTCGGCTCAGCGGGAGCAGCCGCGGCCGGCGCAGTGGGCTTCGCCGGCGGGATAGGCACCTCGCCGGCCGGCCGCTCCGTGACGGGAGCGTCGAGCGGTGCCGCGCCGGGAACGTTCTCCCAGGTGGCGTGATCGAGCAGGGCGGTGAGCACCTGGCCGAGATCGGTGCCGCGCTGGACGCCGAGGTCGTCGGCGAGCCGCTCGACGGCGGCGGCGCGCATCCGCGCGACCTCGCTCGCGCCACAGCCGAAGACGGCGGCGAGATCGCTGTCTGGGACGTGACGGCGCAGCGAGTAGTCGAGCACCTCGCGGTCGCGTGGATCGAGGCGCGCCAGCGCCTCGGATAGCTGTGTACGGTCGATCATCGGTAGGGGGCGGACAGGACCTGCCGCGGCGGCAGGGTCAGGGGCCCGCGCCCCAGAGTAACCATGGATTCAGCGGAAGCGCCAATGACGGCGGCCTGAACAGCAGCGTCAGTGGAGCTGGCGATCCGCGAGAAACAGCAAAGCGGCCTTGACGCGCTTGCTCACGTCCTGCTCGTAGGCGAGGTTGAGCTTCATGAAGATCGAGTGGATGTGCTTCTCGACGGCGCGCTTGGTCAGCACCAGCGACTCGGCGATCGCGGTGTTGCTCTTGCCCTGAGCGATCTCGGCGAGCACCTCCATCTCGCGCGCCGTCAACTCGGCGAGCGGCGACTGCGCCGCCTGCGTCCGCGCCGCGACGAGCACCTCGACGACCTTCGGGTCGATCACCGACCCGCCGTCGGCGACCGCGTCGACGGCGGCGACCAGCTGGAGCCGATCGTGGATGCGCTCCTTGAGCAGATAGGCGCGGCCGGCCGACCCGGACTCGAGCAGCGCGAGCACATAGCCCGGATCGTCGTGCTGGCTGAGCACCACGACGCCGACGTCGGGGTGACTCTCGCGCAACTCGCCGGCGGCACGGATGCCCTCGTCGGTCGACGTCGGCGGCATCCGGATGTCCGTGATCACGACGTCGGGGCGCTCGGACTCGACCGCGGCCAGCAGACCGTCGAGGTCCTCGCACGTCGCGACGATCTCGATCCGCTCGTGCGCCGCGAGAATCTCGCGCAGTCCCTCGCGCACGATGTAGTTGTCCTCCGCCAGAACGACGCGCGTCACTCGACAAGCATATGGCGGCGATAACTCGCGAAGTTGACGAGCACCGCGACGCAGGCGGGCTAGATTCTCCCTGTGACGCAGCGCATCGCCCGTGGAGACGCCTGGACCGTCGCGGCATTCGGCCTGCTGTTCACCGGCAGCGCCATCCTGATCGCGCTGACCGGAGGGATGCCCGACTCGGCAGGGCTGGCCGAGCGCTACGCGCTGATCGTCGCGGTCCCGATCGCCGTCGGCCTCTACGCCTGGCGCGACGGCCGGCACGCGCGCTTCGGCCGGCTGCTGGTGCTGACCGGCTTCGCCTGGTTTCTGCCGTCGCTCTCGGCGTCGGACAACAGCGTGCTCTACAGCGTCGGGCGGGTCGCCGGCTGGACCGTCGAGGCCGCGTTGATCTACCTCGTGCTGGCGTTCCCGTCGGGCCGGTTGAAGAACCGGACCGATCGCATGCTCGTGCTCGCCATCGTCGCGATCGTCGCCTTCCTATACGTGCCGACGCTGCTGATCGACCAGTCGTTCCCGCAGCCGTCGCCATGGGCGACCTGCGTGCCCCCCGACTGCCCCGACAACGCGTTCATGGTCGCCGGCAGCGAGCCGGGGATCCTCGAGGACGCGATCATCCCGCTGCGCGAGCTGCTGACGATCCTGTTGACCGCGGCGGTCGCGGTGCGGCTCGGCCAGCGGGTGGCGCGCGCGACGCCGCTGATGCGGCGCACGTTGAGCCCGGTGCTGATCGTGGCGATCGTCCGCGTCGGGACCTTCGCTGCGGCGATCGCCGTCCGCCGCGCCGCGCCCGACGCAGCCGCCGTCGACGTCCTGATCTGGGTGATCCTGCTCGGCCTGCCGGCGATGTCGCTCGCCTTCCTCGTCGGTCTCGTGCGCTGGCGGCTGTTCACCGCCGACGCGTTGCTGCGCTTGGCGGTCGGCATCCGCCACGACCCGCAGCCCGAGGAGCTGCGCGAGCTGATCGCGCGGGCGCTCAGCGACCCTTCAGTCGAGCTGGCCTACCGCGATCCGGGCGCGGCGACCGGCTGGGTCGACGGCGACGGCGAACCGATCCCACCGCCGCGCGACGGACCGAGCCGCTGCTGCACGGCGATCGTCGCCGATGGTCGGCCGGTCGCGGCGATCGTCCACGACGACGCGCTCGCCGACCAGCGCTCGTTCGTCCAGACGGTCGGCGCCTACGCCCTGACCTGGGAGGACAACCACCGGCTCGCCGCGCGCGTCGAGGAGTCGCTGCGCGAGCTGCGCGAGTCGCGTGCACGGATCCTCGCCGCGGCCGACGACGAGCGGCGGCGGATCGAGCGCGACCTCCATGACGGCGGCCAGCAGCGGCTGGTCGCGTTGCGGGTACGGCTCGAGCTGGCCGACGAGACGATGCGCGAGAGCCCGGCGCGCGCCCGCCGGATGTTGCAGCAGCTCGGTGCCGAGGTCGACGCGGCGCTCGACGAGCTGCGTTCGCTGGCCGCCGGCGTCTACCCGTCGCTGCTCGCCGATCGCGGCCTGACCGACGCGCTGCGCAGCGCCGCGCTGCGCTCGCCGGTTCCCGTTTCCGTGGCGGTGAACGGCGAGGACCGCTACGGCCAGGACGTCGAGGCGGCGGTCTACTTCTGTTGCCTCGAGGCGCTCCAGAACGTCGCCAAGCACGCGCCCGACGCGCACGCCGTCGCGATCTCGCTAGAGCGCAACGGCGATCTGCGCTTCTCGGTCAGCGACGACGGGCCGGGCTTCGACACCGAGATCGCCGGCAACGGCCTGGTCAACATGCATGACCGCGTCGCCGCCGTCGGCGGGACGCTGGAGATCAAGTCCTCACCGGGCTCCGGGACCGAGATCGTCGGCCACGTGCCGGTCTAGGCAGTCGCTAAGCGGCGGCGCTGCCGTGTTTATCCCAGAGCTCGCGTAGCATCGCCGGACCGAAGCGCTGCTTGCCGATCAGCTCGGCTGCGCCGGACGTCTCGGCAGCCTCCCCGATGCTCTCGCGGTCGTCGACCGAGATCAGCACGACGACCACCTCCGGGTGCTCGCCGGCGATCTGGCGAGCGGCCTCGATCCCGCCGATCCCCGGCATTCGCACGTCGAGCAGGACGAGGTCCGGGTGCAGGTGGTTGACCGCTTCGATCGCCTCCTCCCCGGACTGCGCCTCGCCCGCCCAGCGAAAGCCCGGCGTCGCCCGCACCACGTCACGGGCGACGCCGAGGAAGAACGGCTGGTCGTCGACTGCGATGACGGCGACCGCGCTCACCTCACGCGGTTCTGGAGCGCTGGCCCCCATAGGCAGCGAGGCCGTAGATGATCAGGATGTCCATCGCGAAGATCGCCAGCGACCAGAACGGGTAGCCGGGAATCGACAGCAGCGCGCCGATCGCGCTGACGCTCGCGGTGATCAGGCCGATCCAGCGGCCGTACTCGCCACCAGCCCAGATCGAGAAGCCGGCGAACAGCTGCAGCACGCCGATGATCAGGATGATCCAGCCCCAGGTGTTGAGGTCGCTGATGATGAACTTCGTGTCCTCGACGAAGAACTTCGAATTGTCGATCGCAGCGAAGCCGTAGATGATGTTCAGCACCGCGACGATCAAGATCATGATCCCCGCGAACATCACCCAACCGGCGCCCTGAATGTCCTCGTCCATCTCACTCCTCTCGGTGGTGTCGCACGCCAAGCTAAACCCGGCGACGAAGCGTGACGATGGTGTGTGCACGAGTCCTCGAGGGGCGGTTGCACGATTGCGGCCGTCCTGGGCGCGCTGTTGAATGGCCGCGTGGAGTCCTCCGCGCCAGAGCAGCCGGACGCGTCGCCAAGTGGCCGGGGCCATCGCGGAATCGCGATCGCGCTGATCTTCGTCGCGTCGTTGCTTTCCTTCCTCGCGTTGCCGGCTGTCTGGCTCGACCGCCAGGCGCTGAACACCGACAACTGGACCGAGACGAGCAGCGAGCTGCTCGAGAACGAAGCCGTCCGGACCCAGATCGCCAACTACCTCGTCGACCAGATCTACGCGAACGTCGACGTCCAGGCCGAGCTCGCGAAGGTGCTGCCGCCGCGTGCCGAGCCGCTGGCCGGGTTTGCCGCCGGCGGCCTCCAGCAGGTCGCCGACGATGGAGTGCGCAACCTGCTCGGCCGACCGGTCGCGCAACAGGCGTGGGAGAACGCCAACCGCCGCGCGCACGAGCTGCTGATGCGGGTCATCGACGGCGGCGGCGACGTCGTCTCGACCACCGGCGGCGTCGTGACGCTCGACCTCAAGTCGCTGCTGACCCAGACCGCCAGCCGCTTCGGTGTCGGCGGAAGGGTCGCCGACAAGCTGCCGGCGTCCGCGGGCGAGATCGTAATCCTGAAGTCCGACCAGCTCGCGACCGCGCAGGACGTCGCCAACGTGCTCGACGCCGCGGGCGCGGTGCTCGTCGTGCTGGCGCTGTTGCTGTTTGCGCTGGCGATCTTCCTCGCTCAGGGCTGGCGCCGCGAGGCGCTGCGCGCCTCCGGCTTCGGCCTGATCGCGGCCGGCGTCGCCGGGCTGGTGGCGCGATCGGTCGCCGGCGACTACGTCGTCGACGCGCTCGCGACGACCGAGGCCGTGCGGCCGGCCGTCGAGGCGACCTGGACGATCGGAACCTCGCTGCTGGTCGAGGTCGCAACAGCGACCGTCTTCTACGGCGTCGTGATCGTGCTGGTCGCCTGGCTCGCCGGGCCGACCCGACTGGCGACCGGCGTCCGCCGGCTGAAGGCGCCGTTCCTGCGCGAGCCGCGCTACGCCTGGGGCGGCCTAGCGGTGATCGTGCTGCTGCTGATCGCCTGGGGCCCGACGCCCGCGACCCGCAGCCCGCTACCGATGCTCTTCCTGATCGGCCTACTCGCGCTCGGCGTCGAGGCGCTCCGCCGCCAGACCGCGCGCGAGTTCCCCGACGTGACGATCGATGACAGCGTCGAGACGATGCGCTCGTGGTGGAGCGGCGCGCGTAACCGCGTCAGCGGCTCCCGCTGACGGCCGGGCGAAGACTTTTCCGGGCTCCCACCCCAAGGATCCTTCGGCGGGCGCTCGCTGCGATGCTTCGCCGATGCGCGACGTCGAGATCCGCGGCGAGATGATCCGCTTGGGGCAGTTCCTGAAGTTCTCGGGGATCGCCGACTCGGGCGCCGAGGCGCGGGCGCTGCTCGACGAGCAGACGGTCACCGTCAACGGCGAGCCGGAGGCCCGCCGTGGCCGCCAGCTGCACCGCGGCGACGTCGTCGAGGTCGCGGGCGGCGAGCACGCCGCCCGCGTCGCCTGAGCGACCGCCGCGCTACGAAGCCTCGACCGCGGCCTTGATCCGGTTGGCGAAGGCGTCGGCGTCCCTGCGCGCCGCGCGCAGCGCCAGCGGCGCGATCAGCTTGCCGAAGCCGTGTCCCTCGAGCTCGTTGAAGACGACCAGCCGGGTCGCACCGTCGCCGGCCGGCGCGAGGTCGTAGCCGCCCTCGCGTGCCGTGACGATGTTCTTCGAGCGCTCGGCCCAGCGGATCTTCGACGGCGCCGCAAACTCGGTCAGCTCGAACTCGCGCTGGGTAGTCATGCCGGCGTCCTTGACAGTGCTCTTGTAGACGGTGCCGACACCGGGAGGCCCGTCGGTCGCTTTCTCGATCTCCTGGACGCGCGGGCTGAACTTCGGGTCGTTCTC
>CAMLNW010000169.1 GCA_946481495.1 uncultured Actinomycetes bacterium | reverse complement strand
AGTTCGACTACCGCAAGGGCTTCAAGTTCTCGACCTACGCGACCTGGTGGATCCGCCAGGCGATCGCCCGTGCGCTCGCCGACAAGGCGCGCACGATCCGCATCCCGGTCCACGTCGTCGAGAAGCTGAACAAGATCGGCCGCGCCGAGCGCAAGCTGGTCACCGAGCTCGGCCGCGAGCCCACCCCCGAGGAGATTGCCGAGGTAACCGGCATCGATCCGGAGGAGGTCGACTCGATCAAGCGCTCCGCACAGGCGCCGGTCTCGCTCGAGAAGCCGGTCGGCGACGAGGAGGAGTCCGAGTTCGGCCAGTTCATCGCCGACGAGCGGGCCGAGTCGCCCTACGAGCGCGCCGCTGAGATCCTCACCAAGGAAGCCCTCAAGGAGGCGCTCGAGAACCTCAGCTACCGCGAGCGGCGCGTGCTCGAGCTGCGCTACGGGCTCGGTGGGGAGCACCCCCGCACGCTCGACGAGGTCGGCCGCACGTTCAACGTGACGCGCGAGCGGATCCGCCAGATCGAGAACCAGAGCCTGAAGAAGCTGCAGTCACTTGCGGAGGCTCAGAAGCTCCGCGACGTCGCCTAGCTTCCCGCAGGGCTAAAGCACAGCGGCCGGTGGGCCGATGAGCTGGGTGTGTTCGATCTCGATCAGGCCCTGCGCCGACTCGTCGAGGAGGAGGGCTCCGACCTCCACCTGAAGGTCCCGTCGCCGCCGATGATTCGGCGGCACGGCGTTCTGGTGCCGCTCGAGGGCGAAGAGAAGCTGATGCCCGAAGTGATGGAGGGGCTGGTCGCGCAGATGCTTGACGGCGACGAGGTCAAGCTGGCCGAGTTCCGCGAGCAGAACGAGGTCGACTTCGCCTACTCGATTCGTGGGCTGGCGCGCTTCCGCGTCAACGCCTTCCGCCAGCGCGGCTCGGTTTCGATCGTCTGCCGCGCGATCCCGATCCAGATCAAGACCGTCGACGAGCTGCTGCTGCCGCCCGTGATCAGCGAGCTGGCCGACGAGGAGCGCGGAATCATCCTGCTGACCGGCACGACTGGCTCCGGCAAGTCGACGACGCTCGCGGCGATCATCGACCACATCAACACCAACACGGCGAAGCACATCGTCACGATCGAGGACCCGCTCGAGTTCCTCCATCCGGACAAGCGGTCGATCGTCAACCAGCGCGAGGTCGGCGACGACACCGGCTCGTTCAAGCGGGCGCTGCGCCGCGTCTTGCGCCAGGACCCCGACGTCATCCTGATCGGCGAGATGCGCGACGAGGAGACGGTGCGGACAGCTCTGTCGGCCGCCGAGACCGGCCACCTCGTGCTGTCGACGCTGCATACCGTCGACGCTCCCGAGACTGTCAACCGGATCATCGACTTCTTCCCCCAGGCCGAGCAGCAGCAGGCGCGCGCGATGCTCGCCGGCACGCTGAAGGGGGTCATCTCCCAGCGGCTCGTCCCGACGCCGGACGGCAACGGCCGCGTCGCGACCTGCGAGATCCTGCGGATGACCGGCCGCGTGCGCGACATGATCCTCAACGAGGACGAGACCGGCAAGCTGCCCGAGGTCGTCTCCGAGGGCGCCTACTACGGCATGCAGACCTTCGACCAGGCGCTGCTCGCCCACGTCCAGGCCGGCCGCGTCTCGATGGAGGACGCGCTCAAGGCTGCCACCCAGCCACACGACTTCAAGCTGCTCGTCTCCTCTGGCGGGCAGCGCTCGACCTCGGTCGAGCAGGCGCTCGCGCCGAGCTAGCGCTTCTTCTTTGCCGGCTTGACGATCATCGGGATCTGCGTCTTGCCGCGGATCATCAGTCGCTTGCTGGTGTAGACGACCGGTCCCTTGCCCTTGCGCTCGAAGGTCGCGCGCACACCGTCGGGGGCCCCGAGGGCCGCTAAGCGCTTCGCGAGGTCGCTGACCGACCTCGTCGGACCACTGCCTCCGCCGCCGCCCCCGCCGAACAGCATGACGAAGAAGTCCTCGAGCGCGTCCAGTCCACCGCCTCCCGGGGCGCGGACCGTCAGGATCTGCAGCCCCTTCTTGGTATCGCGAGGGACGCGGTAGGGGAACGAGATGCGTGTCCGCTTCGCGACGCGGCTGCGCTGGAGGCGCAGCTTTACGCGGATGCGCTGGCCGCGCCGTACCCGCAGCGGAGCCTGGCCGTCAACGATGAACGCCTCGCGCACCCTGGGCCGGATCTGCAGTCGGACGGAGATCCCTCGGATGCCCAGCGGCCCGAACTCGTAGCCGTCGATCAGCGAGAAGGCGCTTGACAGGTCGCCGAGCGGGCCGTAGGCGTCGAAGTAGCGTTGGCAGAAGCGCAGCGGCCGCTTGCGCTGGCGCACGCTCGCGCGCACGCACATCCGCGTCGAGAAGTTCTCGGGAGCGGCACCGAGGACGGTCACCATCGCGTCGCTGGCGGCCAGCGAGCCAATCGTGTCGAGGCCGGTGCCGAGGCCCAGGTCACGCTCGTCGGCCACTCGCGTGCTCAGGGTGCGCGTGCGGCCGTTGGCCTCGTTGCGGGCGTGTACGGTCAGCGGAATCGTCGCTGGCGACGCGCCCAAGCGGCCCGCGATTGCGCTGAGGCCGTCAGTCGTCAGCGTGCCGACCGGACGGCCCGGGGTCGCGAGCTTGTAGGTCGTCGTGAACTCGTCGAAGGCGATCGGATTGTCGATCACCGAGAAGACATAGGCGTCGAGCAGCGGCAGCGAGCGGCGGCCCGCCGCCTCGAGCAGGTGGCCAAACGCCCAAAGCTTGTCGCCGTCGCGGTAGGTCACCGTGCCAATCGCGCCAAGCGCGATGTCCCCGGTCGATATTCCGGCGGCAACCGACGTGCCGGGCGTCAACTCATACGGCGGGAAGAAGGTGGTCTGCGCCGACGGAGCGGCGAACAGCGGGAAGCCGGCCTGGCGCGCCGCGCCAAGCACGGTGCGTCGTAGCGGGTTGGACAGGCCCGAGACCGTCAGGGGGCTGGCGAGCGGCCGCGCCGAGCGCAGCAGCTTCGTCGCTGTGCGCGCCTGCGGCGCCGCGGCCGGCCGGACCGCGAGCATCTCCTCGATCGGCGTGGCGAGCGCGACGTGGTTGCCGTACTGGCCGATCCCCTCGGAGATCGCCCCGGCGACACGGCTGACGCCGTTGGAGTCCGGGCAGTAGATCGGCGAGCCGGAGAAGCCGGGGCCGATACCGGTTGCATCGACGGCCGGTCCCGAGGCGCGGAAGAGGATGCGCGCGCCGATCGCCTCCGGATCGCCACGCAAGACGTCGATCACCGAGATGTCGAACTCCGACGGCGTGGTGCCACGGATCACCGACAGCGCGCTGCACTCCATGCCGGCGCGCACGTCTGAGAGCTTCATGATCGGCTCGGCCGCGCCCGCCGTTGCCGGGACGGCGACCACTGCTAGCAGCGTCGCAATCGTCGTTAGCCGAACCCTCATCGCGGCGAGGCTATCCCAGTTGGCCGTCGATAGTCGCAGTTAGCGGGATTTCGGGGGCGCATTGCACTTGATTCCTAACACTTCAGTTCGTGAAGCATTGCGCTAACCTGGGATTTGACGTGGCTTCCTCCTCCGATCCCACCTGTCCCGTCTGTGCCACCGCGGACATCATCTGCGGCAAGTGGACGTTGCTGGTCATCCGCGACCTCGCCGATGGGCGGTCGCGCTTCTGCGAGCTCGAGCGGTCGCTTGCCGGGATCTCGCCGCGGACGCTCTCGCTGCGCCTGCGCGCGCTCGAGGACGAGGGCATCGTTGCCCGCCACACCTTTCCCGAGGTCTCGCCGCGCGTCGAGTACTCGCTGACCGACAAAGGGCAGGCGTTGCTGCCGCTGATCGAGGACATGCGCCGCTACGGCCGCGAGTGGCTCGGGGCTGCCTGCGGCGATACGGCTCGGTCCGAGCCGGCGGCGACCGTCGCCGCCTAGCTCTCCCGCAGGGCCATTGAAGGGTTCCGCGCCCATTCGCGGAATGGGCGAGGGATGCGGAATCGAGAGCTTCACGACGCGCTGAGGGCCTTCGCGCTCGAGACGGCGGCACTGCTGAGCGAGGACCAGGAGCGCGGCGCGGAGATCGAGTTCGATCTCGACGAGGGGCCGCGCCGCGGCGGGCCAACGCTCTACCACTACCGCCCGCTGACCGCGAAGTTCGTCGCCGACCGCTGGCCTCGCCTGCGTGGGCTACCGAGCTTCCCCCGTGCGTGCGAAGCGCTTGGGGCAGGCGCCGTCGCCTACCTGCGGATCAACGGATTGCGTGGCGCGGAGGCCGAGCCGGCGTTGCAGGCGATGTTGGAGCGGCTCTACGAGGACGCGACCGATCTGACGTTCCCCGAGGAGCGCTTCGAGCGTGTCTACGCTGAGGTCGAGCGGACGCTCTACGAGCGCAGCCAGGCCGCGACTGTCCTTGCCCCCGTCCACGGGCTGATCCTCGACTGCGAGCGCGTCGACCTCGGTGGCGGCGTCGCGCTCATCCGTGGCGGTGCGACCGACGCTCCCGACGACGCGCTCTGGAGCAATCCGGCCGGTGGGGTCGGTGACGATCGCCGCGAGCCGAACACCTTGATCACCCTGACCCGCGAGGTCAGCCCCGACGCTGAGCCGCCGTTGGGCGAGGCGCGCGAGCGCTTCCGCCAGCTCGTCACCGGCTTGAGGCTGTGGAAGCCGGGCGGTGTCGCGCTGTCGGCGATCGGCTGGCGCCGGAGCGGTGAGGGCGTCTGGCAGCCGTTCGAGATCGAGCCGACCGGGGTCACGCGCGGGGCGCCGTGGGTGCTCGCCGAGGGTGAGGACGTCGATCTGCGCGAGTTCCTGGCGGCGATCGATCGGGCGCGGCCGGCCGGCTCTGTCGCTTGGGCGCTGTCGCGTTTCGAGATGGGCTGCGGCCGCCGTCGCGAGTCCGAGGCGCTGTCCGACTACCTGCTCGGTCTGCGCGCGCTGCTGGAGCGGGGCGCGGATCTGGCGAGCGCGAGCCTCGCGCTGCGCGTCGCCGTGCTGTGCGCCGAGGAAGGTCAGCGGCGTGGCGTTCAGCGCCATGTCGAGCTTGCCCAGGCGCTCGAGCGGTTCGTCATGGGCGACTCACCCGACGACGACTACATGGACGCGATCGGGTCGGACTCGCCGCGGACGCTGGTCGACGAAGTCGAGCGCCACCTGCGCGCGTTGCTGCGAGATGTTCTGTGCGGCTATCTCGATCCGGATCTGCGCTCGCTCTCCGACGATCTCCTGCTCGAGCAGCCGCAGGCCCAGCCTGTCCCAGAGCCGCCGGCGAGCCAGCCCGCCACAGCGGCTGCCGCCACCGAGATCGAGACGCTCGAGTCGACCGGCGGCGAGATCGGCGTTCGAGCGGTCGAGGCGATGCCCGGACCGGGCGAGCAGCTCGACTGGGACGACGCCAGCTACTCGGCGCCGGTCTAGGAGCGGCTAGAGCGCTTCGCGAAGAGCCTGGCTGCAACGGCGGCCAGGCCGTCGAGGTCGTGGACGTCGCCGGACAGCTCGGGGACGGTCAGCAGAGCGCCGCCGGTCAGCTCGGCGCGCATCCGCTCGATGTTGCGGGCGTCGCGCTCCGCCAGCAGGTTGTGGTCTTCGACGTCGTGGAGGACCTTGCGGGCGAGCCGGTCGTCGAGCAGCTCGACGAGCTCTGCCTCCAGCGCCACGTCGTCGGCGCTCGCGGCGACGGGCTCGCGCACGCGGTTGACGATCAGGGCGCCGAACGGCATCCCCGACTCGGCCAGCTTGGCGTGGAAGTGTCCGGCGTCGGCGATCGCCGACGCGCGCGGCGACGTCACGAGCAAGAAGGTCGTCGCCTCGTCGCGCAGCAGCGCTTCGACGCGGCGAGCGCGGTCGCGAAAGCCCTCGGCCATGCCGCCGAAGGCGTTGAAGAACTCAGCTAGGTCGCGCAGCAGCTCGACGCCGGTCGCCTTCTCCAGCACCGACATGACCGTCCCCACGCCGCGTCCGAGCAGACCGAGCCCCGCGCGTCCGGAGCTGCGGAAGACCTGCAGTGAGCGCGAGTCGACGAAGCGCGCCAACCGCCCCGGGGCATCGAGGAAGTCGAGCGCGTTGCGGGTCGGTGGGGTGTCGAGTACCAGGACGTCGTAACGGCCGGACTCGTGAAGCTCGTAGAGCTTCTCCATCGCCATGTACTCCTGTGAGCCGGCGACGGCGTTCGAGAGCTGGCGGTAGATCGGGTTGGCGAGCACCGCGTCGCGGGTCTCGGCGTCGGGCGCGGTTCGCTCGATCAGCTCGTCGAACGTCCGCTTGGCGTCGA
>CAMLNW010000168.1 GCA_946481495.1 uncultured Actinomycetes bacterium | reverse complement strand
TCGGACCGGGCAAGGACGTGCTCGACGTCGCGACCGGTAGCGGCAACGCAGCCATCCCCGCCGCCCAGCGCGGAGCCCACGTCGTCGGACTCGACCAGGTCCCGGGGCTGCTCGACGCTGCGCGTGCTCGCGCAGCCGAGGTGGGCGTTGAGATCGAGTGGGTCGAGGGCGACGCCGAGGCGCTGCCGTTCGACAGCGCGCTGTTCGACCGCGTCAGCTCGGTCTTCGGCGTGATGTTCGCCCCGCGCCACCAGCAGGCCGACGCGGGCGCCGGTCATCGCGGCGTGGACGCCGGCGGGCCTCAACGGTCAGATGTTCGCGACGCTCGGCGCGCACCTCCCGCCACCACCGCCCGAGCTGACGCCGCCGGTGCTCTGGGGCGACGAGGAGCATGTCCGCGATCTCTTCTCCGACCCCCGGCTCGAGCTGATCTTCGAGCGCCACAGCCTCGCGGTCGCTTGGGACTCGATCGACAGCTGGCTCGACCACTGCGAGCAGAAGCTCGGCCCGGTCGTGCTCGCCAAGGCCGCGCTCGAGCCGCAGGGCAAGTGGGACGCTGCCCGCGCCGATCTGGTCGCGCTCTACGAGCGTTACAACGAGGCCACCGACGGCAGCCTTGACGCTCCAGCCGAGTACCTGCTGACGGTAATAGACGTGGCAGCCCCGTAGGCTGCCGCCATGACCACACGTAGCCGAGTGGCGGCGCTTGCCGCCCCGCTGATCATCGCTCTGTCGATCCCCGTCGCGGCCGACGCCGCCACGCTGTCGCTGAAGTGCGCCGGCAAGGGCGCGCGCAACAAGGACAGCGCCGGCACCGTGCTGTGCGCCGGCTCGCCGTCTAAGGGACGCACGATCGCCGGGACGGTCCGCAACGACGCCGGCCAACCGGTCGCCGCGAAGGTGACGGTGACAGTCAGCAGCTGGACGATCGCACCGAACGGCACCGGCTACAACGTCAAGCCAACGTCGACGCGCGAGATCGTCGCGAAGGCCAACGGCGGCTTCTCGTTCAAGCGCAACCCGAAGACGCGTGAGAGCTACAAGTTCGACGTCGCTCCCGACCCGGCGCTCGGTATCGCCGTGCCGGCAAGCGGCCAGGCCGAGATCTCGCGCAAGCTGAAGATCGAGCTCGCCAAGCTCGGCGGCGGCAAGGTGCGGATCACCGTCAAGGGCACGACCCAGCGGCCACTCAAGGCCTACATCCTCGACGCGTCTGGCTACACGCTGAGCGGCACGAAGCCGAAGAACGTCGACCGCAAGGGTCGGGCGACCTTCGACCTAGGCAGCATGCGCGGCCAGTTCTCCTACTACGTCGATGCCGGTAAGTACGACGACCTGTTCTGGTACCAGGGCCGGCCGAAGTTCCGGCTCTAGTCGCGGGCGATCAGCTTCTTGTAGGTCATGCGGTGCGGGTGGTCGGCGGCCTCGCCGAGCTGCTCGTGCCGCCACGCCTCGTAGGTCTCGAAGTTGCCCTCGAACCAGGTGACCTTGGAATCGCCCTCGAAGGCGAGCACGTGGGTCGCGACGCGGTCGAGGAACCAGCGGTCGTGCGAGACGACGACCGCACAGCCCGGAAAGGCGAGCAGCGCCTCCTCGAGCGCGCGCAGCGTGTCGACGTCGAGGTCGTTGGAAGGCTCGTCGAGCAGCAGCAGGTTGCCGGCGGTGCGCAGCAGCTTCGCCATGTGGAGGCGGTTGCGCTCACCCCCGGACAGTGACCCGACCTTCTTCTGCTGGTCGGAGCCCTTGAAGTTGAACGACGAGACGTAGGCGCGCGAGGGAACAGAGCGGTCGCCAACCGTGAGCTGGTCGTCGCCGCCGGAGATCTCCTCCCAGACGTTCTTGTCGGGGTCGAGCGCGTCGCGCGACTGGTCGACGTAGGAGAGCTGGACGGTATCGCCGACGCGCAGCGTGCCGGAGTCGGGCTGCTCCTCGCCGGTGATCATCCGCAGCAGCGTCGTCTTGCCGGCGCCGTTGCCGCCGATCACGCCGACGATGCCGGCCGGCGGCAGCTTGAAGCTGAGGTCGTCGATCAGCAGTCGGTCGCCGTAGCCCTTGCTGACGCCGTCGGCTTCGACGACGACGTCGCCGAGCCGCTCGCCGGCGGGGATGTGGATCTCAACGCGGTCGAGCTTGACGTTGCGCTCCTCGGCGAGCAGCGCGTCGTAGCGGGCGAGGCGCGCCTTGTTCTTGGTCAGCCGCGACGAGGCGTTCATCCGCACCCACTCGAGCTCCGAGGCGAGCGTGCGCTGCCGCGCCGACTCCTGCTTCTCCTCCTGGGCGAGCCGCGCCTGCTTCTGCTCGAGCCAGCCGGAGTAGTTGCCCTCGTAGGGGATCCCGCGCCCGCGGTCGAGCTCGAGGATCCAGCCGGCGACGTTGTCGAGGAAGTAGCGGTCGTGGGTCACGGCGACGATCGCGCCCGGGTAGTCGGCGAGGTGGCGCTCGAGCCAGGCGACCGACTCGGCGTCGAGGTGGTTGGTCGGCTCGTCGAGCAGCAGCAGGTCGGGACGGCCAAGCAGCAGCCGGCAGAGCGCGACGCGGCGCCGCTCGCCGCCGGAGAGGTTCTCGACGCTAGCGTCGCCGGGCGGGCAGCGCAGCGCGTCCATCGCGGTGTCGAGCAGCGTGTCGAGGTTCCAGGCGTCGACGGCGTCGATCTGCTGCTGCAGCCGCGCGAATTCATCGGCGGTCTCGTCGGAGTAGTTGGCCGCCAGCTCGTTAAAGCGATCGAGCATGTCGCGCAGCTCGCGCACGCCGTCCTCGACGTTGCCGCGCACGTCCTTGGACGGGTCGAGCACCGGCTCCTGCTCGAGCAGTCCGACCGTCGCGCCGTCGGCAAGCTGGGCGTCGCCGCGGAACTCGGTGTCGACGCCGGCCATGATCCGCAGCAGCGTCGACTTGCCCGCGCCGTTCGGCCCGAGGACGCCGATCTTCGCCCCGCGCAGGTACGCGAGCGTGACGTCCTTCAGAACCTCTTTGTCCGGCGGGTGGACCTTCGTCAGCTCCCGCATCGTGTAGATGAACTCGGCCATCGCGACCGACGAAGCTAGCGAAGGCGCCGCGCCTACATCTCCCCGAGCACCGCGAGGACGTTGCCGGCCGGGTCCTTGAACCAGGCGATGTCGGGGCCCATGCCGCGCGCGACCCCCTTGTCGTCCTGGTCGAAGCCCTCGTAGCTCTCCATCGTCACGCCACGCTCGGCAAGCCCGTCGACGGCGGCGTCGACGTCGGAGACCGGGAAGTTGAGGATCGTGTAGGTCGCTGGGACGAAGTCATCCTTCTCGTAGACGATCGTGTCGCGATCGCCCGCGATGTGGAGCGTCAGCAGCGGCATCTCCTCCATCCGCGAGGTCCTCAGCCCGAGCGTCTCGCCGTAGAACGTCTCGGCCGCGTCGAGGTCGTCGACCGCGAAGCCGCTGAATGCCTTGGTGTCGCCGAACATCGTCTGCTCCTCTCGTCGCCTATATCGACTGTAAAGCGCGCTTTACAGTTGTGGCCCGTCTATAAAGAGATCGCGACTTTTCTTTATAGTCGATATGCTGGACCGGTGAACCTAGAGCGCTACCCCCGCACCATCTTCGGGCGCGCGCGGCTCACCGGCGGCAGACATGGCTATGCCGCCTACTTCCCTGAGGCGATCCCTCGCACGCTGGATCTCCAGCCCGCAACAATCGTTCTGCTCGCCGAGGCTGAGGCCGCGTTGGGACGACTCGCAGGCCTTGGCGAGCTGCTGCCAAATCCAGATCTCCTGATCCGACCCTACGTGCTGCGCGAGGCGGTCTTCTCGACACGAATCGAGGGCACGCGCGCCTCGATGGCCGACGTCTTCGAGCTCGAGGCTGGAGGCGGCGCGCCCAATGCCGACATCGAGGAGGTCCTTGGCTACGTCGATGCCCTCGCCTGGGGACTTGCCCAGTCCGATCTTCCGCTCAGCACTCGGCTGATGCGCGACATGCACAGGCGCCTAATGGCCGGCATCAGGGGCCGAGACCGCATGCCCGGCGAGTTGCGCACATCCCAGAACTGGATCGGCGCCCCGGGCTCGACGATCGAGACTGCCCAGTTCGTACCGCCTCCTCCAGAGGAGCTACCACGCCTGCTCGCGGACTGGGAGTCGTTTGCCCACGAGGAGGGCAACGTGCCGCTGCTCGTCCAGAACGCGCTACTCCACTACCAACTGGAGACGATCCACCCGTTCCTCGACGGCAATGGCCGTATCGGCCGGCTGCTGATCGTCTTCCTGCTGGTGGCACACGGCCGCCTACCCGCGCCGTTGCTCGACATCAGCTCCTACTTCGAGCGCGATCGAGAGAGTTACTACGCCGCCCTGCGCTCGGTTGGCGAGACTGGCGACGTGACCACGTGGGTCGACCTCTTTCTGACCGCGATCCAGGCCCAGGCAACAGACGCTGTGACCCGAGCTCAGCGCCTGATCATGTTGCGTGAGGAGTACCGCATGCGAGCAGCTGCGCTTCCTGCCAAGAACGCGATCGCCATCGTCGACCTGGCCTGCCAAGCACCGATCCTGACGGCGCGCTTCGTAACCGAGCGCCTCAACGTGACACGCCCGACGGCCGGCAACCTACTGCGACGGCTGGAGAGTGAAGGCATCCTCGTCCGGGCCGGCAGCGGCGATCGCGGTCAACAGCGCTATGTCGCACAAGCAATTCTCGACGTGCTCGTCTCTGATCGTGGGTAGGGTAGCCGCCATGGCGATCGACAACTCGCTGGACGTAAAGGTGTCAGGGATGGGCGAGCCGCTGCTGCTCGTGCACGGCGGCGTCAACCGCGAGCAGACATGGGCCGCGCAGGAGCCATTGACCGAGCGCTGGCGACTCGTCATGCCGGCACGGCGCGGCTATTCGCCGAGCCCGGCGACCGAACGGCAGGACTGGGAGGTTGATGCACGTGACCTCGCGGCGCTACTCGCCGACGAGCCCGCCCACTGCGTCGGCTTCTCCTATGGCGGCGTCGGTCTGGCGGTCGCCGCGGCGAGCGACCCGTCGCGACTGCTTTCGCTGACGCTGATCGAGCCGCCGCTGTTCGCGGTCGCCGCCGACCAGCCGGCGGTCCAGGAGTTCATGGCGCTTGCCGCCGCTTACACCGGCGACGATCCGGTCGCGCGCGAGCAGGCGCGCGAGGAGTTCGAGGCGGTCGCGCGCATCCAATTTCCCGAGGATCCGGAGCAGGAGCGGGCGTTCACTGAGGCGCGTCAGCTCGCCCCCGGCCTGCGTCCGCCGGGCGAGGCGCGGCCCGACCTAGCGGCGGTCCGCGCCGCCGGCGTGCCGGCGCTGGTCGTCTCCGGCGACCACCACCCCGCGATCGAGGCGGTCTGCGACGCGCTTGCCGAACAGCTCGGCGCCGAGCGGCTGAAGCTGCCGGGGCGCGGCCACGCCGTGCAGCACGTGCCGGGCTTCAACGAGCGCCTCGAGCGCTTCCTGCGTCGCACCGCGGGCTGACGTGGCGCGGGCCGGCGGTGACCGCCGGCCCGCGCGCGACGATCAGACCGGGTTCGTGACGGGGACCCCAGCCTCGGAGTCCGCCGCATCCGGCGCCGAGATCAGGATCGCGCCCTCGCCGGTGACGTAGGCCTCCTCGCCGTGCTGGACGATGTCCATGCCGAGCGCCTCCTCGTGCTCGGACGCGCGCAGCGGCATCACAGCACCGATCACCTTCAGCAGGATGAAGGTGGCGACGAACGCGTAGATCGGAACGACGACCGCGGCGATCGCCTGCCAGAGGAACTGGTCGGCGTTGCCGGAGAGCAGGCCGTCGGAGACGCCGTTCCAGGACTCCTGGGCGACGAGGCCGAGCAGCAGGATTCCGGTTAGGCCGGCGACTCCGTGCGCCGCCAGCACGTCGAGCGTCTCGTCGACGCGCGTACGCGGCCGCCAGACGATCATCGCGTAGCAGGGCAGCGCCGCCAGGGCGCCGAGCGCCATCGCCCAGCCCGGGCTTACGTAGCCGCCCGCCGGGGTGATCACGACGCAGCCGACGATGATCGCCGTCGCGGCGCCGATCGCCGTCACCTTGCGACCACGGATCAGGTCGAGCGCGAACCAGACGACCAGCGTGCAGGCCGGCGCCAGCAGCGTGTTGGTGAACGCCAGGATGCTCGCGTCGCCGGTGCCGAAGCCACTGCCGCCGTTGAAGCCGAACCAGCCGAACCACAGCAGTCCGGCGCCGAGCACCACGTAGACCGCGTTGTGCGGCAACAGCGCCTGGCGGCCGTAGTCCTTGCGCGCACCGACGACCAGCGCCGCCGCGAGCGCCGAGAAGCCGGACGCCATCTCGACCGCGATGCCGCCGGCGAAGTCGAGCGTGCCGTTGGCCATCAGCCAGCCGCCGCCGAAGCCCCAGTGGGCAAGCACGGCGTAGACGAGCACCGACCACAGCGCCGCGAAGACGAGGTAGGCGCCGAAGCGCATCCGCTCGAC
>CAMLNW010000167.1 GCA_946481495.1 uncultured Actinomycetes bacterium | reverse complement strand
CGAGTTCGTCCAGCTCGTCGAGTTGCTCGGGTCCGAGTCGCTGGTCCACGTCGACGTCGAGGCAGCCGCTCCCAAAGGCGACGACGGTGGCGGCGCGCTGCCCGCCTGGGACGCAGCCGGCCACGGAAGGGGCAGCCTCAGCGGACGATTCGCGACCGCGCAAACGGCGGCGGCGGGCGACAACGTGGCACTTGTCGTTGACCCGGCGCGGCTCGAGTTCTTCGATCGTGACAGTGGCGATGCTCTGACACGGGCGCCGATCTCGGACGGCGCGGCGAATGCCGTGATCGGAAACTAGTCGCGTGTACCGGATCGGACTGCTGGCCCCTTATCGCGAGCTTCCCGGCGAGCTCGGGGACACGATCTCCGCGGCACGGGAGGACGCCCTCCACTGGCAGGTGATCACGGCGGCGGAGGACAGTCACGCGATCCCGGCGCTACGTGCGACCGGCGGTGACGACGTGCTGCGCGCCGGAGTCGAGCGCATGCTGCGCTGGCGGCCCGACGTCGTCGTGTGGGCATGCACCAGCGGCTCCTTCGTCGACGGCAGGGCACGGGCGCTCGAGCAGGTCGCGGCGATCGAGGCTGTTGCCGGCGTGCCCGCGACGAGCGCGTCGCTCGCCTTCGCCGAGGCACTGGTCGCTCTCGACATCGAGGAGGTCGCGGTAGTCGGGCCATATCCCGAGCCGGCGACGATGCGCTTCGTCGGCTTCCTGCGCGAGTGGGGCGTCGAAGTCGCGGACGCCGTTCATATGGACTGCCCGTCGGGAACGGCCTCGGAGGAGCTGCGCGCGAGCGACTTCGATTCGGCTTTGGCGGCGGTAGGAGATGGCCTGCCGATCGTCATCCCGGACACGGCTGTATGGGGAATGGAGTTGCATCGCGAGCTGGCCCCTCGGTTGCCCACGCCTTTGTTCGTCGCGAATCAGGTCACGCTCTGGCATGCGTTCCAACTCGTGGGAATGTCGACGGACGTCGAATCGTTTGGAGCGTTGCGCGGGCGTGCGGCGCGCGGTATCACTCGTAGCGGCGCCAACTAGGAGGAGACAGCGATGATCACGGTCTGGAATCCGAGCCTAGGTGAGCCGATCACCGAGGTGCCGGATGGCAGCGCGGATGACGTCGACGCCGCCGTCGTGTCGGCGCGCGCCGCGCAGCGCGATTGGTGGGCGCTGGCGCCGTACGAGCGTGAGCGCGCGTTGCACCGGATCGGCGATCTGATCCTGGAGCGCAAGGAGAGCCTCGCCCGGCTCGAGAGCGAAGACACCGGCAAGACGCTCATCGCCAGCCGCGATGACATCGACTTTGCTGCTGAGGTGTTTCACTTCTCCTCGGCGCATGCGGCGCGAGCACACGGTGAGCAGATCCCGCTGTCCGAGCACGGAACGCTTTGTTACACCCTGCTCGAGCCGATCGGCGTGGTTGGCTCGATCACCTCGTGGAACTCGGCGCTCGTGATCGCGGCCGTGACCATCGGGCCTGCGCTGGCCGCCGGCTGTGCCGTTGTGACCAAGCCAGACCAGGAGGCTCCGTTGGCCACGCTCGAGCTGGCGCAGATCGCGGTAGAGGCCGGTGTGCCCGCCGGCTGCGTCGGCGTCGTCACCGGCGGTGACCGGACCGGCGCGGCGCTCTCCAAGCATCCGGGGATCGACAAGCTGATCTTCACCGGGTCGATCGAGACGAGCCGGTCGGTACTGCGAGCGCTTGCGACGAACGGAACCCCGAGCGCGATCGATACCGGCGGCAAGAGCCCGAACATCGTCTTCGCCGACATCGACATCAAGACAGCGCTCGATCCGATCTTGCGCGGCGCACTGACCAACGGCGGTCAAGAGTGCTGCACCGGCGCCCGGATCTTGGTCGAGCGGTCGATCCTCGACGAGTTCGTCGAGCTCGCGGCGAAGCGGATCCGCGGTCTGCGAGTCGGCAACGCCGCCGATCTGGCCACCGAGATAGGGCCGATGGTGAGTGCGGTCCACCGCGATCGCGTTGCGGGCTTCGTCGAGCGTGCGGTCGCCGAGGGCGCCCGCGTCAACGCGCAAGCGGATGCTCCCGAGCACGGCTTCTTCTTCCCGCCGACGCTGCTCGACGGCGTCACCGAGACGATGGAGGTCTGGCGCGACGAGGTATTCGGCCCAGTACTCGCCGTCAATGCCTTCGACGATGACGACGACGCTCTCGCAAAAGCGAACACGTCGCGCTATGGCCTTGCTGCCGGTGTGTGGACCGCTGACATCGACCGCGCGATTCGCTTCGTGCGCGAGCTCGACGCTGGCCTCGTATGGGTCAACAGCTTCCTCGACGTGCTCAGTCCGGCGGCGCCGTTCGGTGGCGGGAAGGACAGTGGCTTCGGTAGCTGGCTCGGAGTTCCGGGTCCCGATGCGTTCTCGCGGCGCAAGACGGCATACCTCAGAGGCGTTCCGACCGGCAAGCCGTCCGAGCGGCTGGCTGGTGGGCCGCGTTCGTCCGGTGGCCTGGGACAATCGAACGGTGGTGATCGGGCAGAGCGACTTGACGAGCTTCGCTGAGCAGATCGCGAGCTTCGAGGAGGAGCGGCTCGCGCCCTCGGCCACGCGCTCCTATCCGGCCCTGCGCGCCGAGCCGGAGCCGGACGCCGCTCACCGCACGCCGTTCCAGCGCGACCGCGACCGGATCGTCCACTGCAAGGCGTTCCGCCGGCTCAAGCACAAGACACAGGTCTTCATCGCCCCGGAGGGCGACCACTACCGCACGCGCTTGACCCACACGCTCGAGACCTGCGGGATCGCTCGCAACGTCGCCCGTGCGCTCGGGCTCAACGAGGATCTGACCGAGGCGATCGGGCTCGGTCACGACCTCGGTCATCCGCCGTTCGGCCACATCGGCGAGCGCGTGCTCGACGAGTGCCTGCAAGAGCGTTACGGCGTCCGCTTCCGCCACAACGAGCACTCGCTGCGCGTCGTCGAACGGCTCGAGCGCGACGGGCGGGGACTCAACCTGACCGAGCAGGTGCGCGACGGGATCCTCAACCACACGGGACCGGACAAGGCGCAGACGCTCGAGGGACGGATCGTCCGCGTCGTCGACCGCGTCGCCTACATCAACCACGACATCGACGACGCGCTGCGCGCCGGGGTGATCGGCCGTGACGATCTGCCCCGCGCGGAGATAACGGCGCTTGGTGAGACCGGCTCCGAGCGGATCGAGACGCTCGTCCGTGACCTGATCGACCGCTCCGCTGAGGCCGGTGACGACATCGTCCAGGGCGACGAGGTCGGCGGCGCGATGCTACGTCTGCGCAAGTTCATGTTCGACCGCGTCTACCTGGCCGCCGACGCGCAACGCGAGCGGCCGCGGATCGAGCGGCTGCTGAAGCGGCTGTTTGACCACTACTCGGTCGAGCTGCCGCCCGCGGTGGTGCCCGACGCCGCCGACCACGAGCGCGTCGTCGACTACCTCGCCGGTATGACCGACCGCTTCGCGATCCGCGCGCTCGCCGAGCTGGAGCTGCCGGAGGGCTACTACTAGTGCCCGCGCGCTACACCCAGGACTCGATCGAGCGGCTGCGCGAGGCGGTCGACATGGTCGATCTCGTCGGCGGCCGCACCGACCTGCGCCGCGTCGGCTCGCGCTGGGTCGGGCTCTGCCCGTTCCACGACGAGCGCACGCCGTCGTTTTCGGTCAACGCCGACCAGGGGCTCTACCACTGCTTCGGCTGCGGCGTGGGGGGCGACGCGATCGGCTTCATACGCGAGACCGAGGCGCTCGACTTCGGCGAGGCGGTCGAGCTGCTCGCCGAGCGCTACAACATCGAGCTCAAGCGCGAGCGCGAGGATCCGGCCGAGGAGGAGCGTCGCAAGCGCCGTGGGCGGCTGCTCGCACTGTTGGAGCGGACGACCGCGTTCTACGAGAAGTACCTATGGGCTTCGGACGACGCACGCGCGGCGCGCGACTACCTGGCCGGCCGTGGCCTGTCGGAGGAGACGCTGCGCGCGTTCCGTGTCGGCTGGGCGCCGAGCGGCTGGGACAAGCTGCTCACCGGCGCGCAGCGCGACGGGTTCGCGTTCGAGGAGCTGATAGCCGCTGGGCTGGCGCAGCAGAAGCGTTCGGGCAAGGGCGGCGTCGACCGTTTCCGCGAGCGGATCATGTTCCCGCTTGCGGATGCCCGTGGACGGGTACTCGGCTTCGGTGCGCGCACGATGCGCGCCGACGAGCCAGCCAAGTACATCAACACCTCGGAGAACGAGATCTACCACAAGGGTCGTCAGCTGTTCGGCATCGACAAGGCGCGCGTCGCGGCCGCCAAGTCGGGTCGGCTGGTGGTCGTGGAGGGCTACACCGACGTGCTCGCGCTGCATCAGGCGGGGGTCGTTGAGACGGTGGCGATCATGGGCACGGCGCTGACCGAGCATCAGCTCGCCGAGCTGGCGCGCGCCGCCGGCGCGGAGGGTGTCGTCTACCTCGCGCTGGACGCCGACAGCTCGGGTCAACAGGCAATGCTGCGCGCCGCCGAGCTGGCCGAGCAGCGCGACGTCGAGCTGCGCGTCGTGCAGATGCCCGAAGGAGTGGATCCGGCCGAGCTCGTCGCCGCCGAGGGTGCCGACGCGATCGTCGGGAAGCTCGAGGGCGCGCTGTCGGTCGTCGAGTTCGCCGTTCGGCGGGTCTTGGCCGACGCCCAGCTCGGAACTCCCGAGGGGCGCGACCGCGCGCTCGGCCAGGCGCGCGAGCTGATCGCCGAGACCCCGGTCCAGAGCGCCCGGCGCGACCATCTCGTGCAGCTGGTCGCCGATCGGCTCGACGTTCCGACCGACTACGTTGTGACGGCGGTCGCCAACGCGCCGCGCCGGCCAGCGCAGGCTGTGGCGGCCACAGCTGGTCCGCCGGCCTATGGCGACCCGGGCCCGGAGTTGGCAGGCGATCCCGGCCCAGAGCGGTCACCAGCAGCGGCGGCTGCCCCATCGGCCGGACCGGGCTCGGCGGGACTCGAGGCCGAGCGGATCTTCCTCGCGCTCTGCCTCGCGTCCGGGCCTTCCGGACGCGACTATCTCGAGCAGCTCACGCCCGAGCACCTCTCGTCCGCTGTCCTGCAGCGGGTCCGCGTGCACCTGCTCGACCACTTCGACGACCCGCTGGCTGAGCTCGATCCCGAGGACGGCGAGCTCGCCGCACTGGTGGCGGGCATCGCCCTGCGCGCCGAGGAGGGCGAGCCGGCTGAAGCGCCGCTGCTGCGAATGAGCTTCCTGGCGCTCGAGCTGCGCCGGATCGACCGCGAGATTCGCCACGCCCGCCAGGACGGCGATCTGGGACGGCAGACCGAGCTTGCAGGTGCACGCCAGCAGGTGCGGCGTGACATGGACGCGGTGATGGGGGAGGTCTCATGACCGCCGCAGCCGGCGACGCGCCCAAGGACGAGGCTGCCATCGACGAGCCCGACGTCGTCGTCGACGGCGAGGAGGAGGACGCCTACGACGAGTTCCACGAGGGCGGTGTCGTCACCGCCGGAGTCCCCGCCGCGCCGCCCGTCGGCGGTACCGAAGACGCGGTGCGGCTCTATCTCCAGCGGATCGGCCGCGTCCCGCTGCTGACGCGCGAGGACGAGGTCCGGCTCGCGCGGCGGATCGAGCAGAACGACATGTCGGCGAAGAACGCGCTGATCGAGGCCAATCTGCGCTTGGTGGTCTCGATCGCAAAGCGCTACCAGGGCCGTGGCCTGACCCTGCTCGACCTGATCCAAGAGGGCAACATGGGCCTGATCCGCGGTGTCGAGAAGTTCGACTGGCGGCGCGGCTTCAAGTTCTCGACCTACGCGACCTGGTGGATCCGCCAGGCGATGACGCGCGCGCTCGCCGATCAGTCGCGCACGATCCGCATCCCGGTGCACATGGTCGAGCGGATGAACAAGGTCCAGGCGACGCGGCGCCAGCTCGCCCAGGCGCTCGAGCGCGACCCGACCCCGGCCGAGATCGGCGCCAAGCTCGAGCTGCCCGAGGACAAGGTCGAGCAGTTGCTGAAGCTCGGCCAGGAGCCCGTCTCGCTCGAGTCGCCGGTCGGCAGCGGCGAGGAGAGCGCCGAGCTGGCCGACTTCATCGCCGACGACGCCGGAGACCGGCCACTCGAGGTCGTCGCCCGCCAGCTGCGCGACTTCGACGTCCAGGCCGTGCTCGACAGCCTGCCGGCGCGCGAGCGCGCCGTGATCGAGCTCCGCTACGGCCTCGGCGACAAAGGCCCGCTGACGCTCGAGGAGATCGGCAAGGAGGTCGGCCTCACCCGCGAGCGCGTCCGCCAGATCGAGGTCCAAACCCTCCACATGCTCCGCGACTCCGGCCGCGCCGGTGCCCTCGAGGGCACCACCGACGATCCATCCTGACATAGCGGATAGTCCGTCCGATCGGCCTGCAAATATGCATGGCATGGATCGCGCTCTGCTCGAAGAGATGCTCGCTGAAGGCCTGTCGCTAGCGGCA
>CAMLNW010000166.1 GCA_946481495.1 uncultured Actinomycetes bacterium | reverse complement strand
TTCGCCTGCCCCTTCACGCGTAGCAGCTCGATCGCCTTGTCCATGTCGCCGTCGGACTCGACCAATGCGGCCTTGCAATCCATCATCCCGGCGCCGGTGCGCTCACGGAGGTCCTTGACCGCACTCGCGGTGATCGCGCTCATGACTTCGCTCCCTCCTCCGGCGAGAACGTCCGCTGCTCGGCGGCGGGTGCCGGGTCGTCCTCGTCCGGCGAGAAGCTGCGCTGCTCGGCGGGATCTGGCGCCTGCTCGGCGGCAGCCGGCGCCGCCGGCGTCTCGCCGGAGGCAGCGGCGGCCGCGGCCGCCTCCTTGCGCTCCTGCTCCTCAGCCTCGCGCTTCGCGGCGGCCTCCGCCTCGATGCGGGCCTTCTCCTCGGCCTCCTTGCGCGCCTGCTCCTCGGCCTCCTTGCGGGCGGCCTCCTCCTGGGCGCGGAAGGCGAAGTGCTGCTCGCCGACGGTGCCGGCGATCGCCTCGATGATCAGCTTGCAGGAGCGGATCGCGTCGTCGTTGCCGGGAATAACGAAGTCGACCGGCGCCGGATCGCAGTTGGTGTCGACCAGGCCGATGATCGGGATCCCAAGTCGCTGCGCCTCCTTGACGGCGATCGCCTCGGTCTTGAGGTCGACGACGAACATCGCGTCAGGAACGCGCTGCATGTCGCGCACGCCGCCGAGGTTGGTCGTCAGCTTCTCGTGCTCCTTGCGGGCAGCGATCCGCTCACGCGTCGGCAGCAGGTCGAGCGTGCCGTTCTCGGTCCACTCGGTCAACTCGTGGAGCCGCTTGATGCGCTTGCCGATCGTCTGGAAGTTGGTCAGCAGACCGCCGAGCCAGCGCTGGTTGACGTAGGGCATGCCCGACGCCAGCGCGGCCTCCGCGATCGTGTCGCGCGCCTGCTTCTTGGTGCCGACGAACAGCACCGTCCCGCCGCGGGCGGCGATCGAGGCGGCGAAGTCCTGCGCGTTCGCGAGCAGACGCTCAGTCTTCTGCAGGTCGATGATGTGGATCCCGCTGCGCTCGCCGAAGATGAAACGGCGCATCTTCGGGTTCCAGCGGCGCGTCTGGTGGCCAAAGTGGACGCCGGCCTCCAGCAGCTCTCTGAGTGTTACCTGAGCCAATTCGGTACTCCCTTTGGTTGGTACGAGCAGTAGCTCCCACCGGCCGGTACGTGGACCCGAGCCATCCAAGACTCGGGCAGGGCCACGCCGTCACTGGCGGGGTTCGTTGATGGTCAGCCGGCAAGGATACGGGATCGGGGGTGGCTGCCCGCGGGTCCTGTCTCCGATTTTGGTCTGGGTGCTCGTTCCTGCGCCCCAGACGCAAAATGCGTCGCCACCCGCGGGGGCACAACGCCGGCCCCCGTACCACGCCCTCGGCGGATCGGAGCAAAGGGCGAATCCAAGGTCGGAACCGCTTTTCGCCCCCAAGGGCGAGGTCGCGCCAGCTACCTCACGGTCTGGGAGCTGGGGCTCGAGCGTTTGCCCCCGCGGGTGGCGACGCATTTTGCGTCCGCGCGCTGCAGGCGGAGTCGAGCGCGGAGTCCCTGCCGTCGACCAACATCCCGCGCCCTCCACCCCAAACCGCGCCAGGCAGGGGCGCAGTCGCCGACGGAGCCGAAGCGCGCGGACCAAAATCGGAGACAGGCCCCGCGGGCAGCGGGGCCGATCCCTTACCCGAAGAACCGCTAGCGGAGGCTGCGCAGTGCGAAGCCGGCGATCAACTCGACGGTGCCGCGGACGATGAAGGCGATGCCGGCGAGCAGTGCCAGCGTGTCGAGGCCGATGTCGGGGTTGGCGACGATGATGATTCCGGCGGCGATGCCGATCACGCCGAGGATGGCGGAGAGCCAGCGGTGACGGGGCTCGCTGAAGGCTCGGGCGAGGTCGGCGACACCGACCATCACGAACCAGAAGGCGACGACGATCAGAAGCGCGAGAACGCTCGCGCCGGGGCGCACGAGGCAGACCATGCCGGCGAGGATCGCGAGGAAGCCGACGATCAGGCGCAGCGCACGGCCGCCGCCGCCGCTGTCCTCGTCGACGCCGACCATCACCCAGAGGATGCCGGCGAACAGGAGGTTGATGCCGAAGAAGAGACCGAGCGCGAGCAGCGTTACGTCGGGGTAGGCGAGCGCCAGGATCCCGACGACGATCGAGACCAGGCCGAGGAGCGCTGGCACCCACCAGCGATCAGGTCGGATCGTCACGGTGCCGCCGATGATCTGCGGGCCCTGCTGCGCTGCCTCCATCTGGGTACCTCCCCCTAGTTGCGACCCTCTCGCGCCTTCTTTCGACGCTCGACGAACTTCTCCTTACGCCCTGCCTCGCGCTCCGACCGCCGCGAATCGCTCTCACGCATCGCCGCCCGGCTCATCGACACCTTCGGCGCCCGCCCGATCGGCGAGTACAACCGCCTTACCTCCCCCGCCCCACACTCCGGGCAGACCGGCGCACGGTCGCCGAGCACGAGCTCCTCGAACCGAGCGGAGCACTTCTCACATTCGAAGTCCAGCAGCGGCATCAGGCCGCAAGAACGCTACTACCAGCGGTAATGCGCAAACGCTTTATTAGCTTGCGCCATGCGGTAGATGTCGTCCTTGCGCTTGTAGGCAAGGCCGGCCTGCTGGGTGGCGTCGATCAGCTCGTTGGCGAGCCGCTCGGACATCGACCGCTCGCGGCGGTTGCGGGCGAACTCGACGAGCCAGCGCACGGCGAGCGTGCGGGCGCGGCGGGCGGGCACCTCGACGGGCACCTGGTAGGTCGCGCCACCGACACGGCGTGAGCGAACCTCGAGCACCGGCGTGAGCGCCTTGATCGAGTTCTCGAGCGCGACGACGGGCTCCTCGCCTGTCTTCTGCGAAAGCTTCTCGAGCGCGTCGTAGACGATCTGCTCGGCGGTCGACTTCTTGCCGTCGACCATGACGCGGTTGATCACCTGCTGGACGAGCTTGGACCCGTGCTGGGAGTCGGGATCGATGGGGCGTGCCCCTGCTGCTGCGCGACGTGGCATCGAGCTACTTGGCCTTGGCGCCGT
The DNA here is from genome assembly GCA_946481495.1 of uncultured Actinomycetes bacterium. The sequence continues at coordinate 3,425 of CAMLNW010000166.1, read as the reverse complement.
ACGCGGAGCGCGACTTCTTGCGGTCGGTGACGCCGGCGGCGTCGAGCGTCCCGCGGACGACCTTGTAGCGGACACCCGGAAGATCCTTGACGCGGCCGCCACGCACGAGCACGACGGAGTGCTCCTGCAGGTTGTGGCCCTCGCCGGGGATGTAGGAGGTGACCTCCATGCCGTTGGTCAGCCGGACACGGGCGACCTTGCGAAGCGCCGAGTTCGGCTTCTTCGGGGTCGTCGTGTACACGCGGGTGCAGACGCCACGTCGCTGCGGAGCGGCGACGCGCTTCTTGTTGCCCTTGCCGGACTTGAGACCCGGAGTCGCAACCTTCTTGCTGGGCTTCTTGCGGCCCTTGCGGACGAGCTGATTGATAGACGGCATAAGCGGCGCGGGATAGTAGCAGCAGTCGCCTGAGAGCTAGGCCGCGGCGGTCTGGGCCTGGGTGGCCCTGAGCGGTGCGGGCATCATCGCGGCGGCGCCGATGACCAGCAGGAAGGCGAGGCACTGGACGACGATGCCGAGCGCGTCGCCGGGCATCGGGTCGCCGAAGACGAGGATGCCGCCGGAGATCGCGGTGACGTTGGCGGCGGCGCTGGTCATCGTAATGACGGGCACCGCCTCGCCCTTCTGCAGGCCACGAGCCGAGGCGAAGAAGGCGAGCACCGAAGCGAGGATGCAGGTGATCATCCACGGCGAGACGAGACCGCCGACGAGTCCGGTCGCGGCGACACCCTCGGTGAGCGCCTTGATCGCGACGTCGGAGACGCCGAAGAGGATTCCCGCGGCGAGGCCGAGCAGCGCGCCCGCGTGCTCGTGGTGGCCGCTGAAGCGCGGCGTGAAGACGAGTAGCGCGCCAATCGCCAGCAGCGACGCCTCGAAGGCGATCATGCCGGCGAGCGAGTAGCCGTGGTCGTTGGTCCCGTGCGGCAGGGTCACGGCGAGCAGCGCGAGGCCGACGGCCGTACAGGCGACGCCGATCCACTGACGCGGACCGACGTTGCAGCCGAACCAGCGCTCAGCGAGCAGCGTCAGGAAGACCAGTCCGCCGGAGATCACCGCCTGGACGAGCGACAGCGGCGCGAGCGCGAGCGCGGCGACGTGGAACAGCCAGGCGCCGAGCGCGACGGCCATGCCGATCGCGAACCACTTCGAACGGAACAGCGCGACGGCGCTGGCTAGCGGATGGCGCAGCTCGACGTCGGGCGCGGCGATCGCCCCACGGTGCTTGAGCAGGAAGCCCAAGTTGGTCGTGAGGGCGCACGCGAGCGCCATGAGGATTCCGATTTCTAGTGCCATGGAAAAAGCGGGAGCGCCGCACCGTGCGGCGCTCCCAAGCTAGTTCTAGCTATCGGCAGCTACGCCTGCCGACTTCAGTCGGACTTGTCGTCTGCGGCCGGGAGGTCGGCCAGCTCGTCGCCGAAGCCGGCTCCATCGCCGTTGCCGGCGGTGTCGCCGAAGCCGAAGCCCTCAAGCTCACCGTCCTCTGAGATGCCAAGCTCGGCGGCCAGATCGCCCTCGTCGAGCAGACCGAACTCCTCGGCCGGCCGGCGCACCGGCTCGGTCGGCTCGATCTCGAGCCGGCGGTAGTGCTTGAGACCCGTGGCAGCCGGGATCAGCTTGCCGATGATCACGTTCTCCTTGAGGCCGAGCAGGCGATCGGTCTTGCCCTCGAGCGCAGCGTCGGTGAGGACCTTGGTGGTCTCCTGGAACGACGCCGCGGACAGGAACGAGTCGGTCGCCAGCGAGGCCTTGGTGATACCGAGGATGATCGGCTCGAACTGAGCCTCCTCCTTCTTCGCCTTCTTCAGCGCGGCATTGGTCGCGGCGATCTCGTAGCGGTCGATGAACGCACCGGGCAGGTAGTCGGAATCGCCCTTCTGGTCGATCCGGACCTTCTTCATCATCTGCCGGACGATCACCTCGATGTGCTTGTCCTTGATGTCCACGCCCTGTGAGCGGTAGACCTTCTGGACCTCGTCGACGAGGTAGACCTCGGTGTCGGTACGGCCGCGGATCTCCAGCAGCTCGTGCGGGTAGATCGAGCCCTCGTTGAGCTGGTCGCCGGCCTTGACCTTCTGGCCCTGCTCGACGAACAGCCGCGTGCGGCGCGGGAACGTGTACGAGTCCTCCTCGCCGGCGGCGTCGGTGATCAGGACCTTGAGGTTCTTCTCGGTCTCCTCGATCGAGACGACGCCGTCGACCTCGGCGAGCTTCGACAGACCCTTCGGCTTGCGCGCCTCGAAGAGCTCGACGACACGCGGGAGACCCTGGGTGATGTCGAGCCCGGCCACACCACCGGTGTGGAAGGTACGCATCGTCAGCTGCGTGCCCGGCTCGCCGATCGACTGGGCGGCGATGATGCCAACCGCGTCGCCGATCGAGACGACCTTGCCGGTCGCCGGGGCAACGCCGTAGCAGTGCTGGCAGATACCCATGCCGGTCTTCGCCTCGCACTTCAGCACCGAGCGCAGCGGAACCGTCGGCTCCTCGCTCTCGCCTGCCTCGAGGATCTCCTCGGCGATCTCCTTGGTCAGCAGCACGCCCTTCTCGGCGAGCAGACGACCGCGCTTGGTCTCGACCTTCTGCGCCGTGAAGCGCCCGAGCGCCTGCTCGTTGAGCCCACCGTCCTCGCCGCGCAGCGGCACGTCGATGTACTCCTTGGTGCCGCAATCCTCGTCGCGGACGATGACGTCCTGGGCGACGTCGACCAGACGGCGGGTCAGGTAGCCCGAGTCGGCCGTACGCAGCGCCGTGTCCGCGAGGCCCTTACGAGCGCCGTGGGTCGAGATGAAGTACTCGAGAACGGTCAGGCCCTCCATGAAGTTGGCCTTGATCGGACGCTCGATGATCTCGCCCTTCGGATTCGCCATCAGGCCGCGCATGCCGGCAAGCTGACGGATCTGCTTGAACGAGCCACGGGCGCCGGAGTTGGCCATCATGAAGATGGGGTTGAGCTCCTCGAGGTTCTCGGCCATCGCCTCGCCGACCTCGTCGGTCGCGGCGTTCCACTTCTCGACGACCGCCTCCTTGCGCTCCTCCTGGGAGATCAGGCCCATGTCGTACTGGTCCTGGATCTCGCCGACCTCCTTCTCGTAGCCCTCGAGGATCTCGTCCTTGGTCGGCGGGATGACGACGTCGTTCTTCGACACCGTGATGCCGGCGCGGCTCGCGAAATGGAAGCCGAGATCCTTGAACGCGTCGAGGACCTGGGCCGTCGGGTGCGGACCGTGCTGGGCGACGAGCGCCTCGATCACGTTCGACATGTCGCGCTTCTTCAGCGTCTGGTTGACGAACGCGTAGCTGGTAGCGGGGTCGTACTTCTCACCGAGGACCTCCTCCAACGCGCGCTCGATGCGCTCGTTGAAGATGATCCGCCCGACCGTGGTGAGGACGTGGTCGGTCCGGCCGCGGCGGCGGTACTCGGCGAGGT
>CAMLNW010000165.1 GCA_946481495.1 uncultured Actinomycetes bacterium | reverse complement strand
TCGGCCTGCGCACGATGCCGAAGCCGGTAGTCGTAGCGGTCAACGGCCCCGCGGCCGGCATCGGCGTCTCACTGGCCCTGACCGGCGACCTCGTCCTGGCCGGAGAATCCGCCTTCTTCCAGCTCGCCTTCGCGAACATCGGCCTGATGCCCGATGGCGGCTCGACGGCGCTCGTGCCGGCCCGCATCGGCAAGGCGCGCGCGTTCGAGATGGCGCTGCTCGCCGAGCGCATACCGGCCGCCAAGGCGCTCGACTGGGGCCTGGTCAACGCCGTCCTCCCCGACGGCGAGCTGCTCGCCGCCGCCGGCCAGCTGGCAGAGCGGCTGTCGAATGGACCGACGCTGGCCTACGCGAGTGCCAAGCGGGCGCTCAACGCGAGCATCTACCCCGGCTTCGAGCGCCAGCTCGACCTGGAGGCCGACCTCCAGCACGCGCTGGCACGTACACAGGATTTCTTCGAGGGCGGCGTCGCCTTCGCCGAGAAGCGCGCGCCGGAGTTCAAGGGCGCCTGACTGAGCCCCTGGGTATTATCCCGCCCGCCTTGCCCGCCGTCCGTCCTCCCCACCCCCGCCGTATCGTCCTGCTCGCTCTCGCGGTGGGTGCTCTGCTGGCGCTGCTGATCGCGCCGACGGCGATGGCGGACATGTTCACGCCGGAGTCGGGCGGCTCGCCGAACGCGGACAAGATCGACTCGCTCTACAAGATCATCCTCTACGTCGGCATCGTGATCTTCATCCTCGTCGAGGGCACGCTGATCTGGGCGCTCGTCAAGTACCGCGCCCGCCGCGGCGGCCCGCAGGAGGGTGAGCAGATCCATGGCAACACGCCACTCGAGCTCGGCTGGACCATCGGCGCGGCGGTGATCTGCGTCGTGCTGGCGCTCGTCACCTTCCTCTACCTCGGCGACATCAAGAACCCGCCGGCCTCCGGCCCGGACGGTCTCGCGCAGGGCGTCGAGGTCGCGTCGATCGACCAGCCTGCGCCGCCGAAGGGCTCGAGCGAGAACCTGACGATCGACGTCAACGGCCAGCAGTACCTGTGGCGCTACGACTATCCCGGCGGCGCTTTCAGCTACTACGAGATGATCGTCCCGACCGACACGACCGTCGTCCTGAACCTGACCGCGTCCGACGTCATCCACTCATGGTGGATCCCGAAGCTCGGCGGCAAGATGGACGCCGTCCCGGGCTTCGTCAACAAGACCTGGTTCAAGATCTCCAAGGAGGGCACCTACATCGGCCAGTGCGCCGAGCTCTGCGGCTCCGGCCACGCCGACATGCGCGCGCGCGTGAAGGCTGTGTCGCCCGTGGAGTACACCGCCTTCCTCGAGCGCCAAAAGGCCGACATCAAGGCTTCCCAAGAGGCGCTTGCCGAGCAGAGGAAGGACCGCTAGACCGTGGCCACCAACGACACCACAGCCCTCCGCCCGGAGATCGTCATGCACGGTCTGCCGGCCGAGCCGAAGGGCTGGCTCTCCTGGCTGACGACGACCGATCACAAGAAGATCGGGATCATGTACTTCGTCGCCACCTTCGTCTTCTTCATCCTCGGTGGCGTCGAGGCGCTGCTGATGCGGCTCCAGCTCGCGCAGCCGGACAGCACGCTGCTCAACGCCGAGACCTACAACGGGCTCGTCTCGATGCACGGCACGACGATGATCTTCCTCTTCATCGTCCCGGTGATGGCGGCGTTCGGCAACTACTTCGTGCCGCTGATGATCGGCGCGCGCGACATGGCCTTCCCGCGGCTGAACGCGCTCTCGTTCTGGCTGCTCGCCTTCGGCGGGATCGCCTTCTACGCCAGCCTCTTCTGGGAGCCGCCACAGGCCGGCTGGACCTCCTACGCCCCGCTCTCCGACGACGCCTACATGCCCGGCGGCGGCGTCGACGCCTGGATCTTCCTGATCCATCTCACCGGCCTGTCGTCGCTGGTCGGCGCGATCAACTTCGTCGCGACGATCCACAACATGCGCGCTCCCGGCATGAGCTGGGGCCGGATGCCGCTCTTCGTCTGGTCGATCCTCGTCTACAGCTACCTGCTGATCGCGGCGCTGCCGGCGATCGCGGCCGCGGTGACGATGCTGCTGACCGACCGCCACTTCGGCACCGCCTTCTTCGACCCGACCGGCGGCGGCGACCCGATGCTCTGGCAGCACCTGTTCTGGTTCTTCGGCCACCCCGAGGTCTACATCATGATCCTGCCGGCCTTCGGGATCATCTCGGAGATCCTGCCGGTCTTCTCGCGCAAGCCGATCTTCGGCTACAAGGCGATCGCGGCGGCGACGGTGGCGATCGCGTTCCTCGGCCTGCTGGTCTGGGCGCACCACATGTTCACGACGCCGACGTCAACCGTCGTGCTGATCTTCTTCATGCTGTCCTCGTTCGCGATCGCGGTGCCGACCGGCATCAAGATCTTCAACTGGATCGCGACGCTGTGGAAGGGCTCGATCGTCTTCAAGACGCCGCTCTACTTCGCGGCGGCGCTACCGGCGCTGTTCGTGATCGGCGGTATCTCGGGCGTGATCCTGGCCGTCTTCCCCGTCGACTGGCAGCTCCACGACAGCTACTTCGTCGTCGCCCACCTGCACTACGTGCTGTTCGGCGGCTCGGTCTTCGGCATCTTCGCGGGCATCTACTACTGGTTCCCGAAGATGACCGGCCGGATGATGAGCGAGGGGCTCGGCAAGCTCTCGTTCTGGGTGATGTTCATCGGCTTCAACCTGACCTTCCTGGTCCAGCACTCCGCGGGCCTGTCGGGCATGCCGCGCCGCGTCTACGACTACTCGGGCGATCTCGGCGTCGGCGGCTACAACATGATCTCGACGATCGGCTCGTTCATGCTCGGCATCGGCGTGCTGCTGACGGTGATCAACGCGCTGCGCTCCTACAAGCACGGCAAGGTCGCCGGCAACGACCCGTGGAAGGGCAACACGCTCGAGTGGTACGTCCAGTCGCCCCCGCCGGTCAACAACTTCGACGTCGTCCCGCGCGTCCGCTCGGTCGAGCCGATGAAGGACATCCGTCGTGAGGTCGCACGGTCCGGCGAGGCCGCCGGCAGCGTGGCGCAGCCGGTAGCCTCCGGCACGTGACCTCCCCCTCAGCGGCGGGCGAGGATCTCGCCTACCGCCGGCTTGCGCTAGCCACGATCTTCATGACGTTCCTGCTGGTGATCATCGGCGGGATCGTCCGCGTGTCGGACTCCGGGCTCGGCTGCGGTCCGGCCGACTCCGGCTTCCATGGCTGGCCGTTCTGCAACGGCAACGTCGTGCCGGGACTCGACATCAACACGATCATCGAGTACTCGCACCGCACGGTCGCCGGGATCGTCGGCCTGATGATGATCGCGCTGGCGGTCCTCGCCTGGCGCCGTCATCGCGGCAACCGCGCGCTGGTGCGCGCGGCGACCACCGCGGCGGTGCTGGTGATGGCCCAGGGCCTGCTCGGCGCCGCGACCGTCGAGAACAACCTCGACGAGACGCTCGTCGCCACCCACCTCGGCCTCGCGATGATCTTCTTCGCGCTGACGATCTTCATCTGGCGCGCCTCGAAGCCGGAGAACCAGGGCGCCGAGCCCGCCGACGGCGGCCGCGGCTTCCGCCCGCTGGCGATCGTCACGAGCGGCCTCGCCTTCTGCACGATCGTCGCCGGCGGCTACATGGCCGGCACCCAGAACTACGGCCGCGCCGACTATCAGCTCGGCGACGGCGCCCACCACGCCTGCGGCAAGGAGTTCCCGACCTGCAACGGCGGCTTCCTGCCGTTCGGCGACACGCGGCTGGTCGACATCCACCTCACCCACCGCGTCTTCGTCTACCTGACGACCTTCTTCGTGCTGACGCTGGTCGTGCTCGCGCTGCGCCGGCGGCCGAGCCCCGGCGTCGTGCGCAACGCCTGGATCGCGCTCGGCATCCTCGGCTGCCAGCTGCTCGTCGGCGCGCTCAACGTGTGGCTCGACGAGTACGAGGCGCTGATCGTGCTGCACCTCGCGCTCGGAACGCTGCTCTGGGGGACGCTCGTCGGCCTGACCTTCCAGCTCTTCCGCATCCCAAAGCCCGTAGAGTCCTCGACCGGCGCGTCCAGCCGCGAGGCGCTGACCGCCTGAGACGACGATGCCCGAGGGAGTCACCAGCCAGACAGCCGTAGCCGCCGCCCCGCGCGCGAGCTCGCGGGCGCGCCAAGTCGTCTCCGACTACGTCGAGATGACCAAGCCGAAGGTCCAGTCGCTGCTGATCTTCACGACGGTCACGACGATGTACATCGCCGGCGACCCGTCGATCGGACTCGTCCTGCTGACCTGCCTCGGCGGCTATCTGTCGGCCGGCGGCGCCGGAGCGGTCAACCACTGGTATGACCGCGACATCGACGCCCAGATGGCGCGTACCGCCGACCGCCCGGTCGCTTCCGGCCGCGTCTCGCCGCGCGCCGCGCTGATCTATGGGATCACGCTCGCTGCGCTCGCCTTCGTCGTGCTCGCGGTCGGCGTCAACCCGCTCGCCGCGGTGCTGTCGCTGTCGGGCTTCCTCGGCTACACGCTCGTCTACACCGTCTGGCTGAAGCGCTCGACCCCGCAGAACATCGTGATCGGCGGCGCCGCCGGCGCGGTCCCACCGCTCGTCGGCTGGGCGGCTGCGACCGGCAGCCTGAGCTGGACTGCGCTCTACCTGTTCGCGATCGTCTTCTACTGGACGCCGCCGCACTTCTGGGCGCTCTCGTTGCTGATGAAGGACGAGTACGCGAAGGTCGGCGTGCCGATGATGCCGGTCGTCCGCGGCGAGCAGGAGACACGCCGTCAGATCGTCCTCTACTCGCTGCTGCTCTACGCGATCACCCAGCTGCCGTTCTGCGCCGGCGGCTTCGGCGTGCCGTACCTGGTCGCCTCGGTCGCACTTGGCGGCGTCTTCATCGCCTTCGCCATCCAGCTCTACCGCAACCCCAGCCGCCAGGCGGCGCTGCGCCTCTACCTCTACTCGCTGCTCTACCTCGCGCTGCTGTTCGGCGCGATGGTCGTTGACGCCCGACTCTGAGCCCACCCAACGGCTGCCGAGCCAGGCGCGGCTGCTGTTCGCCGGCCGCTCGCTCGGTTGGGCAGTCCCACTCGTCTTCGTCGCGTTCGCCGGCGCCGGCGCGCTCGAGCGCAGCGACGCGCCCGGCTGGATCCCGACCGCGATCCGCGTCGCCGTCGTACTGATCGTCCTCGCCGGCCTCGTAGTCGAGCCCCAGCGCCGCTGGAGCAACTGGCGCTACGAGCTACGCGACGACGAGATCGACCTGCGCCGCGGCGTCCTCGTCGTCACCCGCACGCTGATCCCGACAATCCGCGTCCAGCACGTCGACACCCAACGCACCTGGCTCTCGGACCAGCTCGGCCTGCGCGCGGTCGTCATCCACACCGCGGGCGACTCGCACCGCATTCCAGCCCTCCAGCCCGACGAGGCCACCCGCATTCGCGACCGGATCGCCCAACTGGCGCAACGGCCGGACGATGTCTGACGAGCACGTAGACCCGAACGATCCAGATGCCGAGGCACCATCGGCACCTGACGAACCGTCGGCCGGCGACCCCACCGGCCCGGCACAGCCCGGCCCAATCCTCGCTCCACGCCGCCTCCACCCCGCCGGCGCCGCCCTCTCAGCCCTCGACGACGTCCGCAACGCTCTATTCAGCGTCGTGGTGCTGCTCGTGCTCGGCTCGCAGTCCGGCAACCTCGGCACGGTCCTCGTACTGCTCGGCGTCGTCGGAGCCGCCGTCGCCGTGGCAACGGGCTATATCCGCTGGCGCGCCGAGACCTACGAGATCGCCGAGGGCTCGATCCGCCACCGCCACGGCGTCATCTCACCCGACGAGACCGTCATCCCACTGGCCCGCGTCCACTCGATCGACATCACGCAAGGACCCGTCCAGCGCATCTTCGGCGTCAACGAGCTCCACGTCCAGACGGCCGGCGGCGGCGAGAAGGGCGAGATCGTCCTGCGCGCCGTCAGCCCCGCCGAGACCGCCCGCCTGCGCGCAGCCGCCGGCCTCCCCGAGGAGATCGTCACCGACCTGCCCGAGTGGCGCCTCTCGCCCGGGGGCCTGATCCTCGTCGGCCTGACCGCACCCCAGCTCGGCATGCTGCTGCCACTCGTCGGCGGCGCCTTCGCCGTCGGCAACGACCTGCTCGGCCAGCAGGGCGCCAACACCCTCGCGGACCGCCTCCCGACTGAGACCGACGCCATCCTGCTGCTGATTGCCGCCGCCGTCCTCGCGGCCTGGCTGCTCTCCTTCCTCGGCTCACTCGTCGCCTTCGCCGGCTTCTCAGTCACCCGCGACGGAGACCATCTGCGCATCCACCGCGGCTTCCTTCAGCGCCGCGCTACCAGCGTTCCACTCCGCCGCGTGCACGCCATCTCGGTCGCCGAGGGCCCATTCCGCCGCCCCTTCGGCCTCTGCTCCGTCCGCCTCGAGACCGCCGGCTACGGCTCCGAGCCCTCCGCCGCTCGCACCCTCTTCCCACTCGTCCCGATCGCCGACC